>CAZOJR010000176.1:0-5147 GCA_964580165.1 uncultured Gaiellales bacterium | reverse complement strand
GTCCACGATGACCACATCGAGCAAGCCCGCATACTCCTGGGCAAGCTCCTCGAGTTCGGAGACCATCATCTGGCAGGGCACGCAGGAGTCAGACCCCAAATCGACCAGCTTTGGCAGTCCCGATGCTGCGATCGGAGAAACGGCCTCAGGCGCGGTCGTGCCGGCGGTATGAACAACGGTCGAACCGGTAGTGACCGGATCTGCCCCTCCGCAGCCCCCGAGCAGAACAGGCGGCACGAGTAATGCGAGTAGTACAACTCCTATGGCGAGAACCCACACTCTCCAGCGACCGTGAAGCAGCCGCCGGACGATGGTTCTATAGGTCTTGTATACGTTCAAGGCGAATCACTAAAACTCCGGCCACACTCTTATCGCGTCTATCCGTTTGAACGGTTTTATGATAACGCACGCGGAACAGGCTGTGGGGAAAAGTAGTGTAGAACCGCCAGAGGATGGCCGGAGCGCTGCTGCGATCGCGGAAACCAGTGTGCGGTGGGCGGGTTTCTTGCTACGAGGCCCGTCTGTGAAGCCCGAAGACTTCGATCATCCGGTCCGCCACCACCTCAGGGTCGATGATCTTATCCAGAAACGAGTAATGAAGAATAAGCCCGTCCATGACCGCGAAAAGCAACTCGGTGACCAGCGCGCTGTTGATCATGTCCGTCAGATGCCGCTCCGCAATGATGTCATCGATAATGGGCTCGACCTCCTTCTCAAGCCCGGCTATCGAACGGGCAACCTCGCCGCGCAGTTCTGAATCATCAGGCGAAAGATTCACGACAAGCGCATTCATAAGATTCTTCTCGGTAATACCGAACTCCAGGTAGCCCCTGACCACCTGATAGAGACGCTCTCCAGGGGCGGCCGCACTGGACGCCTTGGCAATGCGGGCCCGCAGATCTTCAGCGACGTCATCCATGACCACCGCGTAGAGCTCCGTCTTGCTGGCGAAATGGTGATAAAGGGCGGGTTTGGAGATACCAACCTGCTGGGCGATATCGGCCATCGTCACGCCCAGCCAGCTTCGCTCGGAGAACTGTGTTCTTGCAGCCTCGATAATTCGTTGTTTAGTGGATACCTCTGTCCCGCGGCTCTTCGCCTCGCGGCTCTTCATCCCGCGGACTTTTGTCTCACGGCGTTCGGTTTTCACCGGTGCCCCCCTCCTTTGCAGCCCGTCTGTTGGCCTGCATGCAATGCCAAGCAGGACCTATGACGCGGCCGGCCTCCGCCGAGTAGTGATCGAGTTCTTCCCGCAGATCGGTCAGCATAACATCGGCGCCATCGTGTGTCGGGCGGGCACCCGTCACCGACATGATCTCACGAGAGCAATTGGGGTTGTCGATCCACATACACGGCATGAGCAGGTTGTCGCTGAAAGGTTGGCGGGAGCGGATTTCGCGAAAGTACGAGGAGTTGAAAGCATCGAGCAGGCTCACGTCGTGGATGTTGTCAACCGCGAAGTGAGTGAAGATACAGGGCTCCACCCAGCCCTCGCTCGTTATGTGTCCGTAGTGCTTCCCGGCGATGCAGCCTCCCACGTAGGGAGCGTCTCCCCAGAAGTCCACGGGGAAGATCGCCTTCGTCCGGCGCATATCAAGGATACCGAGACGAAACTCCTCACGCTCCTTGGGTGTGGGCATCATCTCGACGCCTGGATCACGACCGATAGGCATGTAAAGAAAATGCCAGCCGATGAGGGCCCCCTTGGCTATCAACGGATCCACAAACTCATCGCTGGTGAGAATCTTGTAGTTGTCCCGGGTGACGGTCACGGAGTAACCAAAGGGCACGCCCGCCTCCCCCAGACGGTCCATGGCTCCCATGACAACGTCGTAGATGCCTTGGCCCCGCCGGTGATCGGTCGCTTCGCGGGTACCCTCAACGCTCAGCATGGGCGCGATGTTACCGGTGCCCGCTATCTCCGTGATAACGCGATCGTTGAGAAGGGTCCCGTTGGTGAACACCTGAAAATATGTGTGGGGATTAGCTCTCGCAATATCAATGAGCCCACCATACAGAAACGGTTCACCTCCCAGGAATGTGAAGAGGTAAACACCCATCTCGTTTCCTTCGTCAATGATCCGCTGAACCAGTTCGCGGTCCAGATCCTGCTGATGCGCGTATTCGGCGGCGTAACAGCCTTCACAGGAGAGATTGCAGCGCATAGTGGGGCTGATGAGGAGCGTGGTAGGAGCGAACATGCCGGTTCTCTTCTGAAGCTCCTGGCGTTTGGCCACGCCTCGCAGAAGGGTGTTGACAATCAGGCATTCGACAAACCGGTCCCGGCAGCGTGGGGTCAGTCCGGCCGCCAGGCGCTGCGCCATGAGAAGGGCCGGATGATCAGCCTGCACGTTGTCGCGCACGACCCGGACGGCGGGTTTGTGCTGATCGGGCGTAAGTATCTCAGCGAGGTCTATCGCGCGTAGGATCTTCTTCTTGTCGCCACTACCCGCGAGTTTGAGCATCTCGGTCACCATGCGGCGCTGGATATCCACATAGAGGCCATCAGTACGGCCCACCTGTCTCTCCTTTCACTGATCGCATTGAGGAATCGTACTGGGGAGTAGCCCACGGAACCCGGGCATAGAAGCGGTGGCCCCAGTTCTCACCTGCAATCTAGATTACCGACCGGTCGGTAACTCAAACATAGTATCATACGAACGCAGGCAATTCGGAGAACAATCAATCACCACGACATGACCGAATCACTCAAGAGAAGCGACAAAGAGTGCGCCGCATGGCGTCGTGCGCTCGCGAACATACTACAAACGTGAAGCGCGAGCAGCCCTCGAACACCCTGCGTGCCCGGGGTTACGCAAGATCACACTGCCTTAGCTGGCTCGCATATGGCATAGCCGTGGCCGGACTGGTTTACGTGATCTGGAATCTACATTTGCCACAGCTCAAAAGCGACCTGACAAACGTTACTTGGTGGCTTGTCGCGCTGGCTGTGATTCTTGACGTATCGCCCCGCATGTTGGAGTCCGTGCGCTGGAGATATCTGCTTAGACCTCTGCCGATCCGCTACCGTCATGTTCTTCAGGCGATATACGTCGGCACGATCTACAGCGGTATCCTCCCTCTCTCGGCCGGAGAATTCGCGCGGGCCCTGATGGTATCGTGGCGCACCCGGGTATCCGCCATCTCCGTGTTCGCGACACAACTAGTGGAACGCATCGCCGATGCGATCGCCCTGCTCTTCATCGTCTGGCTCACGCTCGGGGGGCTGGCTTTACCCCGTTCCCTGCGGATCGCCCTAGCTTTTCTCGAATCGCTTATTACCCTTGTCATGATCGCCAGTTTTGTCTTGTTCCTGCGGAGAAAAGAGCTTCGTGCCCGCGTCGACGCGTCGCGGCCATCGGGTAGAGCAGGCCGCTGGTTCAAGTCGCTCGCCCTTAACACACGGGCCAGTGGAGTGCGGATTAACGGCCGCACCCTGTTGGTGGCCATCTCAGCGGCCATAGTGATAGCCTTTGTTCGCGTGGGAGTGCTCTGGCTGCTCCTCACCGCCTATCACATCGACCTCTCGTACCTACAGGCGGCCGGTCTCTTCGGCATCATCACCGTCGGGACATTCTTGCCCAATGCCCCAGGCAAACTGGGCTCGTGGCAGTTTTTCTGCGCCCTCGGGCTTGGACTGTTTGGCGTATCGAGTTCTCAGGCAGCGGGTTTCAGCATGGTCGCGTATGTGTTCTGGACCCTTCCGCCCATTCTCATCGGCTTCGGGACGTTGACAGCATCACCTTTCTCTTGGTCGCAACTACGTCCGGGCCGCAGATTGACGGAGGTTGATTGAACCCCGGCTTCGGTGGCGGCAAGACGGTTCATCCGGCCGACACATGCGGGTGCCGTGGGTTCTAATTGATGTTGGCCAGCTCCGTTTGATGTTGGCCAGCTCCGTTTGATGTTGGCCAATCGGTTGTACGCGCTTGGCCCCGGTTCTGTGCGATCTTCGAACCTCACCCATCCCCCTATGCAAACCCAGATAGCCTGTCGTCACTGATTTGGCTGCCTACAAAGAAGAAGGGTGAACAACACCACCATGGACGGACAAGAACAGTGCCATCTCTTCTGTGAGATATTCGACCCGTCAATGCCCCGGCTGGGCCCGGGGGGATGGCAGTGGTTTCTGAACTCGCCTGGCTGCTTCCCAATCCACCGGCGGAGTGTGCGGAGTACTTCGCAACCGGGTATCCCGCCGAATTGCCTCATCCAGAAGGTACTTGACACAAATCCGTTGCCTCAGCTAAGAAAGTCCTTGAAACGATGGCCGACTTCTTGCTTTGGAAGGGTGATCCCCACAAAAGGACCCGAGGCGAGGAGGACACGGCCGCGCTCCTGGTAGCGAAGCTCCACAAGCTGCACGACAGGGTTGATCGCGGACGAGAGGACCGGCCCCACGACAAGGACGCGGCGGATGTCATCCGGCCTATGCAGGCGACCGCGCCGACAGAGATGGCAGCGACGCTGGCGATACTTGCGAAGGACGAAATTGCCGGACCAACAACGCTGGACGCGATCGGATACCTTGAGAACCTGTTCGGACGACGGGGACGTCCCGGCATCGACGTGGCAGCTGAGGCCTTGCGTATTACGATGCCGAAAGACAGGGTCTCAGCTCTCCGCGTCGCCTACGCAGAGGCCATCCTTGTCTCGCTAAACGAATTGAGCCAGGAGCGCATCTAGCCTGGTGAAGCCTCGAGCGAGGCCAATTCTTCGCCGACTCGTAGCGACTCATGGGGGACAATCATATGCGCACTTGCGCGCAATTCTTGTGGCAAGACGTGGGTAAGAGGGTCTTCGGTGATTGCTTCCCAAAATAAAGCCCCGCTTTCTGCGGGGCTTTATTTTGGTAGCGGGGGCAGGATTTGAACCTGCGACCTTCGGGTTATGAGTGGTGACATAGACGATTTAGCACATGCTAAATCCAATTGTCTGTTGCCTTCCTGGCTGCAAAGGGGGCATTTCTCCAAAGGACCTTGAACGCCAGTGTGGACCCGTTCTGACCGGTGCGTTGGAGAGATGTTGGCAGGTTCCTATTGTCTCCGACGGCCGTCGTTGTGCCCAGCAGACAACTACTCGTCGTGGTCGTCATCCTCGCAGCCGTGCTGTACGGCAACTGCACGGCAATCGTTCCAACCGGCTAT
>CAZOJR010000175.1:0-5205 GCA_964580165.1 uncultured Gaiellales bacterium | reverse complement strand
TCGATCAGGGTGTTGTGTGACGGCTGATTCAGCGATGTTCAAGCTGGGCGGCACCGGACCGCTGCCGGGGAGTGTGGGCGAATGTACGCCCACACTCCCCGGCGAGCGGGGTGGGCAGGTATTTCAGCACCTCATGTCGCGGCGGGTTGAGGACATCATCTTGGTGTCCAGCCTATACGACACGTTTATCCTCAAGGAGGATGGCCAACTCGGAGAACTGATTCTCAGTGAATTCCTCGAGCTGAACCTTCATCACACTACCGGGCTCACCCACGTTTCTACCGGCGAAGAGGCAATTGCTCTTGCCAAGTCGCAAAGTCGTTTCAACCTCATCATCACGGCCGTGAACGTGGGCGACATGGATGCGGTGGAACTGGCGAACAGAGTGCGCGAGGAGAGCCTTGATATCCCGGTGATTCTCCTGGCCTACGACGGAGGAGAACTCTCGGAGTACATGGCCCGCCGGGATACGTCGGCCCTCGAACGAATCTTCTTGTGGCAGGGCGACCCGAGGATCCTTCTAGCCATAGTCAAATATGTGGAAGACCGGCTCAATGTGGACTACGACACCGGCGTGGCTGGGGTCCAGTGCATCTTCCTGATTGAAGACAACATCCGTTTTTACTCCGCATTTCTCCCCCTCATCTACGACGAAGTGATCAGGCACTCCCAGAGTCTCATTGCCGAAGGCATCAATGTGGCGCACAAGATCCTGCGGATGCGGGCCCGGCCCAAGATCCTCCTCTGCACGAATTTCGAAGAAGCCTGGCGGTATTTTTCGTCGTTTTCCGACCAGACTCTCGGCGTGATCGCCGACATGCAGTTTCCCCGCGAAGGAGTCTTGGATCCTGAGGCCGGAGTGAGGTTCGCGCGCATGGTCCGGCAGGCTTGGCCGGACACCCCCATACTTCTGCAGTCGAGCAGGGCGGAAAACGAGCAACCCGCTTTGGAGATGGGAGCTTCGTTCATGCTCAAGGGATCGCCCACTCTGCTCAGTGACCTGCGACGCTTCATGATCAATCGCTTGGCTTTCGGGGACTTCGTGTTTCAGATGCCCGACGGCAAGATCGTCGACCGGGCGCACGACCTGCGTGGCTTGCTCGAGAAGTTGCGGGTGGTTCCGGCGGAGAGCATTGGCTACCACGCTGACCGCAACGACTTCTCTCGCTGGCTCCGTGTGCGTACCGAGTTCGATCTTGCGCGCCACCTGAGGCTCCGTGGTCCTACCGACTACGCGGATTCCGAAGAACGCCGGGGCTATTTGATCTCCCAAATCGATACATACCGCAAAGAGCAGGCTCGAGAGACGATCGGTGATTTCGATCCGGCTACGTTCGATGCCACGACGAGTTTCAGCAGGATTGGTGGCGGCTCTTTGGGCGGAAAGGCCCGGGCTTTGGCTTTTGTAAGGCATCTCTTGGCGGAATCCGACCTAGTGGACCAGTTCGAGGGGGTGCACATCACCGTTCCGCCGGCCGTGGTATTGGGTACCGATGTCTTTGACCGTTTCATAGAACGTAACCGGCTCCGCGGTTTAGCCCTGGGCTCAAACGACGACGAGGAGATCGAACGGCGCTTTGTGGAAGCTCAGTTTCCCGCGGAGTTCGAGAAAGACCTCGCTTCGTTCCTGGATATCATTCACGCTCCACTCGCAGTCAGGTCGTCCAGCCTTCTCGAAGATTCCCAGTACCAGCCTTTGGCGGGTGTTTACAACACCTTCATGCTGCCCAACAACCACGAGGATCCCGGGGTGCGTCTGCAGAGGCTCATCACAGCGGTGAAACGTGTGTATGCCTCGACCTTCCTTACCTTTGCCAAGAACTACTTCAAGGTAACTCCATACCGGTTGGAAGAAGAGAAGATGGCCGTTCTGATTCAGAAGGTTGTCGGATCGGCTCACGGGCCGCGCTTCTATCCGCATCTGGCCGGCGTTGCCCGCTCGTACAACTTCTATCCGTATCCGCCCCAGACCGCCGAAGACGGCATTGTCGCTGTGGCTCTGGGCTTGGGCCGCACTGTGGTTGACGGGGAGAGATCGCAGTCGTTTTGCCCCAAGTATCCTCAGCATCTGATCCACTTCTCGACACCCAAAGACATGCTCGACAATTCCCAGCGGGAGTTCGTATCCATCGAGATGGATGGCGAGACCGGCGAAGTTACCGAACTGCATCACCCTCTCGAAGTGGCAGAAGAAGATCGTACGCTGAGCTACGTCGCCTCCACATATTCACCCGAGAACGACGCGGTGTACGACGGCACCTCGCGGCCGGGAATCCGGATAGTGAGTTTCGCTCCCATCCTCAAGCACCGGACATTTCCTCTGCCCGAGATAATGACTCAGTTGCTCGAGTTGGGCCGGCGAGGTATGAACACCGAGGTCGAGATCGAATTCGCGGTCGACCTAACCAGCACGAGGGGATCGTCGAAGGAGTTCGGCTTCTTGCAGATGCGGCCACTGGCGATGTCCCGAGAACTGGAGGAGGTGGATATCGAGGATGTCGCGGACGAGGACATCATCTGCCGCTCGGGTAGTGTGCTTGGTAACGGCAAGATCTCCCACATTCACGATGCGGTTGTGATCGATCGACGGCTGTTCGAAAGGGCCAAGAGCCGGGGTGCGGCCGTAGAGGTCTCGCGTTTGAACGCCGAACTCGTGGGTATGGGTACCCAGTATGTACTGATCGGCCTGGGACGTTGGGGATCCGCCGATCCATGGTTGGGGATTCCGGTGACCTGGGAGCAGATTTCGGGGGCCCGCGTAATTGTTGAGGCCGGATTCGACGATGTGCATGTGACCCCCTCTCAAGGCAGCCATTTCTTCCAGAACCTCACTTCTTTCAGAGTTGGCTACTTCACGGTCAATCCAGAAGCGGGAGAAGGGTTTCTCGATTGGCCCTGGCTCTATTCGGAACTTGGGAGCGGTAACACTAACGTTGTGCGGCATCTGCGCTTCCCGGAACCCTTGATAGTCAAGATCGACGGCAAGAGACAGCAAGGAGTGATTCTGAAGCCTGGTGCGGAAAACCGGAATGGAAAGAGTTGAACTGGTTACAGGAGATTTGATGAAGGAATCACTTGTGGACAAACGTTCGGTGGAGCGGCTGCTGCTGCTGGTGGGCGCCCTCCGTTCCGGGCTGGTCGATGCGCTGGCTGGCGAAGAGGCGGTCTCAATCGAGCAGGTTGCGCATTCCGCCGGTGTCGATCAGCGGGCAAGCCGCGTGGTTGTGGAAGCACTGGTGTCTGAGGGTTTGGTAGAAGAGGAGTTGGGGATACACGGAGAGATGTTGTACCGGTTGTCGCCCGTGGGGACGGCTCACCTGGTCAGCGAAGGGCCTGAGCTTGAGCGGGCCGGTCTGATCCACCAGGTCAACAAGCTGCGCGGCTGGCTGGAGTTGCCCGAGGTCATCCGCACCGGTAGGCCGGCGTCAACCGGCGCATCGAGACGGGATGTGCGCAACCGGGTGCTGGCCATGGGAGAGCGGTCACAGGTGGTGCTCGACGAGATCACCGAACGGTGTCTTGCTTACGGGGGGACGATCCGCACCATGGTAGATGTTGGGGGTGCGGTGGGTCATCTGGCCCGGTCGTTCTTGCGCCGTGGTGTGAAGGCCTCGCTGTTTGATCGCGAAGAGGTGCTCCCCGTGGCGCGTGAGTTTCTGGGCGCCGATGCGGATGGTATTCAGCTAATCGGCGGCGACTACACTGCGTCGTTACCATCCGGCCTGTTCGACCTTGTGTATTTCGGCAACGTCTACCATATTTACGGTCCGGAGACGAATGCACGGGTTACACGGGAGGTTTTCGAGATCACGTCGCCCGGTGGGGTCATCGCTATACAGGACTACGTGAAAGGCCGCAGTCCTATCGCGGCCATGTTCGCCGTCAACATGCTGCGCTCAACCGATGATGGCGGGGTGTGGAGCGAAGAGGAATACGAAGGTTGGCTGAAGGATGCCGGTTTCACCGGCATTACGACATTCGATCTCGAGTCCAACGAGGGCCAGCTCATTCTGGCCCGGCGAGCGTAAGCGGTGGAGGCTGAACCGTGGTGACGGTTCTTGGACTGGCCGGCAGTGCCCGCCGTGATGGTAATACCGAAACCTTGCTTGACTGGTGCCTTGCCGGAGCGCGGGCGGCGGGAGCTGAAGTGATCAAGTTCAGATTGCACGAACTCGATCTGCATGGCTGTCGTGCGTGCGACGGCTGCTGGAAGCAGGGGGTCTGCGTGGTGAACGATGACATGCACAAGCTGTACCCTCATCTGCGGACGGCCGATGCCGTCGTTCTGGCTGCTCCCACATATTTCATGGGTATGCCGGCGGTGCCCAAGATGATGGTCGATCGGTGCCAATCATTTTGGGCTCTCAAGTATGTACTCAAACAGGCCGTAGCCAGACCCGGTGGCCCGGAGAGGCTGGGGGTCTACCTGAGCTGCTCGGGTACGAGGCACCCGCGGGCCTTCGACGGCGCCCTGGAGGTTGTGAAGAGCCTCTGGCACGTTCTCGAGGTGACGTCCGCCGGAGAGTTGCTGTACCCAGGGGTAGATGCGAGGGGTGACATATCCAAGGAGCTCGGGGCACGGGAGGCCGCTGCCGCCCTCGGTGGTCGCCTGGGTCGACAACAGGGGAGAAGGGAAGGCGAGCAGACATGAGCGATGAGGTCAAGACCTGTATCAACTGTGGCAAGCCGCTGGCCGACCGCGTCGAAGAGGAGGAACGTACGGGTACCGGCGTCAGTCGTTCTACCGGAGAATGCAGTACCTATCGAGTGTGGTTCTGTGTCAACCCTGAGTGCGTGATGTTCAAGACCGACCTCTACAAGGAGCAGATAGCCGACCGGACCGACCGGTGAATCACGTCCGTACGGCTTCTTGCATAACAAGGCAAGGTGAGGAAGCGACATGGCAAGACATCTACAGCGATCTCGGACCGAAAAGCTGATCGGGGGGGTGTGCGGGGGTCTCGGTCAGTATTTCGATGTTGATCCCACGATCATACGGGTGATTTGGGTGGTTATCACCCTTATGGGCGGTGCGGGGATACTGGCCTATCTCATACTCTGGGTGGTTGTACCGCTGGAATCTCCGGCACCACTGGAACCGTATCGGTAGACCGGGCAACCGCCGGACTGAGTGGGGCCGTACGGCGGGAGTACAAGTGAGTTTATGGCCGGCGGGGCGGTCTTCGTTAGACCGGCGCGGCCGTC
>CAZOJR010000174.1:0-5233 GCA_964580165.1 uncultured Gaiellales bacterium | reverse complement strand
CCCGTGGCCCGGGCCGCCGTCTCGGTGAAAGTCTGTGCTCCATTGGGCGCAAACCCAGGGCCCCATATCAAGAAGGGAACCGGTTCGGCCGCGTGAGTCTTCGTTTCAAGGGGCGTTGGATGGTCGGGCATCACCAGCAGCCGCACATCCCCTTCAAATGCCATTACCTGCGGCACCATCAGAGCGTCGATCTGCTCTATCGCCCGCACTTTGCCGGCGACATTGCCCGCGTGCGACGCCTCGTCGGGAGCCTCTACGTGTACAAAGACAACGTCATAGCGCTCCAAAGCTTCCAAAGCCCCGGCCATCTGAGCCTCATAGTCATTGTCGCCGCCGTCGGTCACCCCGGCAATGACAAGGCGATCCACTCCGGTCTGCAGAGCCAGGCCTCGAAGCAGATCAACCCCTGAGGTCAGAGCCGCCCGCCGTCCCCCGTAGAGCCCCGCGAACGCCGGCATGCCGGCTGGCCGCATCCCCGGCCAGAAGAGCCATATCTGCGTTGCGGGTAGTTGCCCTCGCGCAATCCGCTCCTTGTTGACTCGATGTCCTTCAAAAACATCTTTCGACCACTCCATGAGACTATTGACCAGAGCAGCTCCCGGTCCCACCGGACCGAAATCAGCCACTGCCCGGTCGGCAATATCATGCGGCGGCGTGAAGGCGGTAACCACAAGGTCTGCTCCATCCCGCACAGTCAATATGTGGCGAAAACCGATCCCCGCGTACAGGTTCAGACGCTCGTCATCACCCTCAACCGGCACCACTGCAGCGGCCAGCCCATCGCGGAGCGCCGCCACCAACTCACCCGACTCATCCGAGGAGATATTGCCTGCCGAATAGCTGACCATCCGGCCGTCGAACACAGTGACCAAGTTGCAGCGCATGGCAACCTGCCCAGGTTCCAGTTCTATGCCCATAGCCATGGCTTCGATTGGACCGCGGCCCGCGTAGTAGACGGCAGGATCAAAACCCATGACACTCATGCACGCAACGGCGCTCGAGGGTTCCATGCCCGGAGGTACGTTGTCGGCCATACCCACAGTGCCTTCTCGAGCCAACCGGTCAAGATTCGGCGTATTGGAGGCCTCCAGCGCGGTCAGACCTCCCAACGCGGCCGCAGGCCAGCCCGAGGCCCCATCTGCAATCAACACCACATATTTCACGACGCCCCCGTGCTCGGTCATGCAGGCGCGCCCTCTGGGCGCGCCCCGGTCGGCCACATTATATTATGCGTTGTTGTTGTGTAGCGCGTTGTTGTTGTGTAGCGAGGCCGCCTTCTTGGAGATACCGCCCATGAACACAGATCAGCCATCTGCCGCCAAAGCGCCACACCTGACGTGGCTGCTCGAGCAGGTTCCCGTCGCATGTGTGGCCATGCTCGATGGTACCCATCCCTATGCGGTTCCCATGAACTTCGTCTATGTACCGGCGGACGAAGGGGATATCGAGCCAGCGCGGATCTATCTCCACACCGGCGCCGGCAGGAAATCAGCGGCTCTCGCCAGCAATCCCCGGGCCTGCGTAACGATTGTGTCCGGCGCGGAATTCAACCCGGGAGCCACCCCCTGCGGGGACACCTTCACCTTTCGTTCTGTGATCGTGGAGGGACCGGTCAGGCTCCTGACGGCACGACACGAGCGAGAGAAGGCTTTGCGAGCCATCGTCGCGAAGTACGATCCCGGTAAGGCCACCATGCCTTTCGATGAGAACGTATTCGCAAAAACCCTCATTTACGCTGTCATCGTGGAGACGGTCGGCTACAGAGAGATGCCCCGGCCGGCGTAAGCACCCACCTTGCGCCCGGAGTTCGGGGAACTGGGGCTATGTGTCCAGAGCATCACGCATGTTCGGAGCATCACGCCTTAAAGTACTTCGCCCCGACCTCATAGAACGCCGGCAGCGCACCATCCACTACCTCCGGGGCCACGCAGAACGCCATACGGAAATGGCCGCCCAAGCCGAAACCGCTTCCGGGCACCACGAGCACCATGTGCTCTTGCATCTCCCGGCAAAAGGCCACGTCGTCCTCTATTGGAGATCGTGGAAAGAGGTAGAAGGCTCCCTGTGGTTTCAAGAATTCGAACCCCGCCTCTGACAGTCCCCGGCACAGCACGTCGCGGTTACGCTGATACGGCGTAATGTCCACGCCGGTCCCCTGGAGACGCGCGATGGCGCGTTGCATCAACGCCGGAGCATTCACGAAGCCGAGAATGCGATTGCTCATGACCAGCGCCCCCATCAGATCACCGATCTGGCGAATGGCTGGGTTGGCCGCGACATAACCGATCCGCTCTCCCGCCAGAGACAACTCCTTCGAGTAGCTCGAGACAATGATCGTAGATTCATAGGCCGTCATCACCGGGCCTACACGCGCGCCATCGAACACGATCCTTCGATAAGGCTCGTCCGCCACCAGATAGATGACCCGCCCGTTTTCCCGGGACTTGCGGCTCAGGAGACCGCCCAAGCTCTCCAGAGACTCCAGAGGATAGATGCGCCCGGTCGGATTGTTGGGGGAGTTTATGAGCACGGCCCGGGTACGGCCGGTCATGGCCGCCTCGATCTGGTCGAGATCGAGGCTGAAGTCAGGCAGGGTCGGGACCGGCTTGAGCGCCCCACCATGGTTGTCCACGTAGGAGGCGTATTCCATGAAGTACGGACTAGGCACGATGACCTCGTCGTCCGGGTCGAGCACGGCTTTGAAGACAACATTGAGCGCACCTCCGGCACCGCACGTCATCACGACGTTCTCCGCAGACAGCGGCACTCCCTGGTCGCTCGATAGACAGGTGGCCACAGCCGCCCGTGCCTCCGGGTAACCGGCATTCGACATATAGCCGTGGAGTCCGGGCCGGGGATCACACACCAGTTCTTCCAGCACCTGGCGGCACGCCTCGGGGGGCTCGAGATTCGGATTGCCAATGCTGAAGTCGAAGACCTTATCCCGTCCGTACTGTTCGGCCAGCCGGGTACCTTCTTCGAACATCTGCCTGATCCAGGATGAGTGTCTCATGGCTTCAGCGATCTTCCTGGCTACAGGCATGGGGAGCCTCCGAACGAACAGATGGGTTTGCGCTTCACAATGCGGAAGTCTAGCATGGCAGCCTTCGGTGGTCGGCGCCGGCCGGGCCTACTGATATACTGTTTGGTACTGTTCACACCATCACCCGCATTCCCCGGCCACGCTGTACGTGCCTGGGAAGGAGGCATCAAGAATGGCTTTCCCTGATGATGTCTGGCCCGCGGAGGACCTCTGCGAGGTCTGCGGCATTCGACTCGGAGACGAGGTCGTTATTCAGGAGTTCGCCGACGGCAGCCTGGCCCGGCTATGTCCGGAATGCGCGGCCGGCGCGGCACTGGATAACAATCCGGAGAGCGCCAGCAACGACACTGTGAACGAAGCTCCCACCAGCATCTGGCCGGAGGAGCCGGTAGAAGAAACTTCTGCGGTCCGTTCCACAGAATCCGACCCTCTTGAGAAGACACGCGAACTACTCATGCCGGTTACCGATCTGATCACCCTGCAGGGTGAGATGCAAAATGCCCTCGAGCGGCTTGCCGGTTCTCTGGAACGTTTTGCTGCTGAAGTACTTACCGAGTCCCAAGACAAGACCGCCGTCGAAAGCCGCCTCCAGATGCTGGAACGCGAATTGGAGCAGACCCGCGCCCGGCTGGAGGAAGCTGAATTCTTGTTGGTTGGAGCTTCCGGAGATACCTCGGCCGGTGAAAATCTGGGCAAAACCCCCGGTTCGGTGCCAGCTCAGCCGGCAACAGACCGCCGGACTGACGAACCTATCCGGCAAGACTCGATGCCAACGCCTGGAAAGGCAACCGAAGAAGCTTCTGCGGTCATCCAATCTGAAACCTCCCCGGAACTGCCCACGGCGTTCGAGCCTCCGACGTTTGAGCCTCTAACGTTTGAGTCCCCGGCGTTCGAGTCCCCGGTAGCGGCCCCGTCGCCCGGTGCCGTCCCCACATCTGCCGAACCCGTTCCGGATGTGTCCGCTGGACCCATTCCGGTTACACTCGCGGACCTCGACGCGGCGGCTCCGGCCGGCAAGAGCACCGGCTTTCGCATCGACGAAGTGCAGATCGCCCAGCGTTATTACAACGAAAGCACATTCACCAACAGAGTCAGGGATGTGCGTCACAGTCTGGGCAAGCCCAAGGCCAACCTCACGCGCATCCCCTCGGGCGAGCCACGCGCGGTACTCACGATCACATGGGACATCGTCTGGTACCAGTATGTGATCGATCTCCGGCGAGACCTTCCCAGCGGCCACGAACGTGTACTCCTACACCGTGAGGGTATGGACCTCGATGAACTCCCCTACTACTTCAAAGAGCCCAACGCACTCATCAATGACGACGGCCGTCTCGATGCATCCGAGTTGGAGGTGCGGCTGCTCAGCGACCCTTCTGCCCTCATCACCGAGATGACCCCCGAAGAGATGAAACTGCTCGAAGACGCCACCGAGGAGATCTGGGATAACCGGGCAGCTCCCGAATTCAAGTGGGATGGCTAGGCCGGCGGCAATGACCGTGCGAGGTGATGAACCCATGTTTGATGTACAAGCTTCGATAGGTCCGGCGCATATCCTCAGGCCTCCCTTCGGAAGTGACCTCCTCAGGGAGCTTCAGGAGTTTGTCCTGGAGAAAAACATCAATCTTGCCTGGCTGTCCGGCGTAGGAGCGGTATCACGGGCCAACATCCGCTATTACGACCAACCCAGGCAGGAATGGATCGACATCGAGCTCGACAAGCGGCTTGAAGTGGCAGGCATGTGGGGCAACGTCTCGCTTCTCAACGGCGAACCGATCGTCCATGTGCACATCGTCCTGGCCGGTGAAGACGGGCGTTGTTACGGTGGCCATTTAGCCGACGGAACCCTGGTCTTCAATCTGGAGATTCTCATGACCACCTTGTCCGGGCCGCCCCTCATCCGCAAGATGGATCCTCAGACAGGGCTCACTCTCTGGCACTAGCGACAAGCAGGCCAAGAAGCGCCGGCAGAGCGCCGGCGACAACCTCCTGAATTATGACACGACCAGAATCGGCCTATGACACCGTAGGCACCGATCCGCCTCAGCCGTAACCTGCTCCAACGTATAGCCCAGCTCGGTCGGCTCGAAGTTTGTCCTGCGCACCTCTGCAGGCACCATGGGCATTCTTTCGCGCGTGCCGTAGTCCACCGTCTCGGCCAGCTTCTCCCAGCTCTTCTGAGCGCCAAGA
>CAZOJR010000173.1:0-5237 GCA_964580165.1 uncultured Gaiellales bacterium | reverse complement strand
GTGATCTGCGGCCTGGCTCGCTGCACCGAAGGCGATATCCGTGCTTGCTGGGACGCCATCAAGGAGGCTGAGCGGCCGCGTCTCCACACGTTTGTGTCAACCTCCGATATCCACTTGAAACATCAGATGCGCATGAGCCGTCCGCAGGTGGTCGAACTGACTCGGGAGATGGTGAAGCTGTGCGTCTCGCTCTGCCCAAACGACGTGGAGTTTTCGGCAATGGATGCCACCCGTTCGGAGGTGGACTTTCTGGCGGAGGTACTGACTGCGGCCGTCGAGGCCGGTGCGACCACTATCAATGTGCCCGATACTGTTGGGTATGCTCTGCCTACCGAGTACGCGGCTCTTGTGGATCAATTATACGAGAGGGTGCCCGGTCTGGAGAACGTAGTGCTGAGCGCTCACTGCCACAACGATCTGGGGCTGGCGGTAGCCAACTCTCTCGCAGCGATAGAGAGAGGAGCCACTCAAGTGGAAGTGGCCGTCAATGGTCTGGGGGAACGGGCGGGGAACGCCGCTCTTGAGGAAGTAGCCATGGCGCTCAAAACCCGGGAGGATATCCTCAGGCGTCCTGTCAACATCGTGACCACCGAGATTGCCCGCACCAGTCGCATGGTGTCCAGTTTCACCGGCCATTTGGTGCAGGCCAACAAGGCCATTGTGGGAAAGAATGCATTTGCCCACGAGTCGGGCATCCATCAGGATGGAGTCTTGAAGGAGCGTACCACCTACGAGATCATGCACGCCCGGGATATCGGTCTGACCGACTCGGACATTGTTCTGGGCAAGCATTCCGGCAGGCACGCCCTCAAATCCCATCTGGCCGAGATCGGCATTCATCTCGACGGCAAAGAATTGGACGAGGTCTTCCGACGGTTCAAGGAGACGGCGGACAAGAAGAAGGAGGTCACCACAGCCGACCTCGAAGCTCTGGTGGGTGAGGAACTTCGTCAGCGCGAGGATGTGTATCTGCTTAAGCACGTGTATGTCTCCGCGGGCACCGATATCATTCCTTCGAGCCAGGTGGGCGTGTGTACGCAGGGAGAGCACAAGGCAGGTAAGGCGTTCTCGGGGGGATCGGTGGAATCGATCTTCCTGGCCATTGATGATGCGGTGGGTGTGAGCGGTAAGCTGTTGGATTATCAAGTGCGCTCGATCACTTCGGGCAAGGATTCACTGGGCGAGGTGCGGGTGGTGGTTGAGGTGGACGGCAAGCGCTACGCGGGCCAGGCTGTCTCCATAGACGTGCTCGAAGCCTCGGCCAAAGCCTATGTGCGGGCGCTCAACAACGTAGCGATGGGAAGAGAGGCGGGCGGCGCGCGTGGCGACCGCTTGTACCTGTAGAACCCATATGTGACTCGTGGGACGTGATCGGCTATGAAGCCGCCGTGGACCGGCCGCAGGATCACCAGCATGGGACATAGGGAGGTGGAAGGTCGATGAGTGACTTCGGCAGTGTTCCTTTTGGAGCCTGGAAGACTGTAGAAATACCGGGTGGCCTCGCCCGGTTGGCGGATCTGCGGGCGCTGGAGGAAGCCACCGGGTGCGATCTGGCCCGGCTGCCCTATTCGATCCGTGTGTTGGCGGAGAATGCTCTGCGTCACTGCGGGCGGGGAGTCGTGCTGGAGAAGGATGTGCTGGCTCTTCTCGACTGGAACCCTACCTCGGCGGAGCGGCCTGAGTTTGCCTTTATGCCTGGTCGGGTGTTGTTGCAGGACTTCACCGGTGTGCCGTGTGTGGTTGATTTGGCCGCTTTGCGGTCGGCGATAGCGCGAAATGGGGGTGACCCCGCTGTCATCAACCCGAGCGTGCCTGTGGATCTGGTGATCGATCATTCGATCCAGGTAGATTACGCCGGCGTGCCCGATGCCTGCCGCCGGAATATGGACATGGAGATGGAGCGCAACGGCGAGCGCTATGCGTTGCTTCGTTGGGCTCAGAAGGAATTCAGCAATCTGCGGGTTGTGCCACCGGGCACCGGCATCTGCCATCAGGTCAATCTCGAGTATCTGGCTGAGGTAGTGCGGTACGACGGGACGGTGCAATCCAACGCGTGGGCCTATCCGGACACGGTTATTGGCACCGATTCGCATACCACCATGATCAATGGTTTGGGGGTGTTGGGATGGGGCGTGGGTGGTATTGAGGCCGAGGCGGTAATGCTCGGCCAGCCCTACTTCATGCTCGTCCCGCAAGTGGTTGGGGTTCGTCTCGCCGGATGTCTGTCACCGGGTGCAACTGCAACCGATCTGGTTCTGACTGTGACCGAGTTATTGCGCGCGGTCGGGGTGGTGAACCGTTTTGTCGAGTTTTTTGGCCCCGGAGCTGCGAGTCTCTCCGTGTCCGACCGCGCCACCGTTGCCAATATGAGTCCGGAATACGGAGCTACCTGTGGCTTCTTTCCCGTTGACGGCGAGACGATCTCTTACCTTGCTCAGACCGGGCGCTCCAATGAGCTGTGCGCACGCGTCGAGACCTACTGCCGGATGCAGGCACTATTCCGCGAAACCGATTCGGCCGACCCTGAATACTCTTGGGTAGTCGAGCTCGATCTGGGCGACGTGCGGCCCTGTGTAGCCGGACCCCGGCGTCCGCAAGACAAAGTTTTACTTGAAGACATGCCGAAGCGATTTCATGAGAACCTTCCCCATTTGTCGCGGGGTCGCGCACCGTCGCAGGGAAGCGGGCTTTCTGAACTGCGTCAGGAGGTAGCTAAGGCTAAAGTAGAGCTTGATGGTAAACGGGAAGCGATCAAAGATGGTCATGTGGTGATCGCATCGATCACCAGTTGCACCAATACGTCGAATCCGGCGCTCATGCTGGCTGCGGGGCTGCTGGCTCGCCGGGCGGTCGAACTTGGTCTTGCCCCCAAACGCTGGGTTCGAGCCGGTTTGGCGCCGGGATCGCGGGCGGTCACCGGATATCTGTCCGAAGCAGGGCTGCTGGAACCGCTGGAAGCACTGGGATTTGGATTGGTGGGGTATGGCTGCGCCACCTGCATCGGCAACAGTGGTCCTCTCGCGGACGAACTGACGGCAGCCATTCAAGAGCATGATCTTGTGGTGGCGGCGGTGCTGAGTGGAAATCGCAACTTCGAGGCACGTATCCATCCGGCGGTCCGAGCAAACTACCTGGCATCGCCTCCGCTCGTGGTGGCTTATGCGTTGGCCGGTACCGTGGATATTGATCTGGCCAACGAACCGCTCGGCGCGCGGGCGGATGGCCGCCCGGTGTATCTGCGTGACCTGTGGCCGTCGGAAGAAGAGGTGGGCCGGTCGGCGGCCACCGCGCTCCGGCCGGAGCTGTTCGTGGACGAATATGCGAAAGCGCTGCGTGGTACCGAGGGTTGGCAGGCGATTCGGGTGCCAGAAGGTGCTCTATATGCTTGGGACGAGAACTCGACCTACATCAAGGAGCCGCCGTTCTTCGAGGACTTCGAAAGGGACCCGGCTCCTCCGGGTAATGTTCGATCGGCCCGTGTACTGGCGATCTTTGGTGATTCGGTTACGACCGACCATATCTCGCCGGCAGGCGCGATCGCGCCTGCCGGTCCGGCGGGCAGGTACCTGATCGAAAACGGGGTCGAGCCCGCCGGATTCAATACGTACGGGTCCAGGCGTGGTAACCACGAGGTGCTGCTCCGCGGGGCGTTCGCCAATGTACGGTTGCGGAATCTAATGGCCGGGGGCAGAGAGGGAGGTTGGACTGTTCACTATCCTTCGGGTGAAATGATCACCATTTATGATGCCGCCATGCGTTACAGGGCGGGTTCAACGCCGCTGGTCATCTTTGCCGGCAAGGAGTACGGAACGGGGAGCTCTCGGGATTGGGCGGCCAAAGGTACTGCCCTACTGGGAGTGCGGGCGGTGATCGCGGAGAGCTTCGAGCGCATTCATCGCAGCAATCTTGTGGGCATGGGAGTGTTGCCGCTCGAATTGGAGCCCGGAGTGACTGTGGCGAGCCTGGGGTTGGACGGTTCGGAGACGATCGACATCGAAGGGATCGAGCCGGGTCTCGCACGGGGTGCTACGGTGCGGGTGTTGGTGCGGCGCGAGACGCCGGGAAGCGGTATCCAAGCCGGTATCCAGACAGATGGGCAGGTCTGCGCCCCGTCCGGTGGGCGTAGTGACGGTCGTAGCGCCGAGATCTCGCTTACCTGCAAGGCCCGTCTTGACTCCACTGTGGACTTGGAGGATTTTCGGCACGGGGGCGTGCTGCCGAGGGTGCTGCGGCTGAAGTTGGGCGAGTGATGGGAGAAGAGTGGCGGCGGTAGCCGGGCGGTGACGAAGACGCTTGATATCTTGCCTGGGAAAGCTACTGAGAAAGGTGATAGGGCGGTCATGGGGATACTGGTCTTGATAGTCATAATTGTGGTTCTGGCGACAGCAGCGGTCTATTTGACACGCTTTTTTGCCAGAAAGGCGACACGGGATGTCGTGCTTCTGTTTCGCGCACGAGGTGCCATCAGCCCTAAGACCGCGACGACGGCCGAAGAACTCAAATTGGTGCGGGCCGGCGTCTTTCAGGGGGTGTTCAAGCTCCGCGACTATAGACCCGACGCCCTACATCTCCTCGTGCGGGCAAATATCATTAGAGCGACGGGGGAGGGCAGGCTCTATCTCTCCGAAGACGAGCTCGCGCACTCGCAGATAAAGAAGATAGCCAAGATCGAATAGGGCAGGATTCTCAGAGCACCAGATTCTCAGAACATTACTGGGTCCGCGAGCAGGCGGTCAACCCTGACCGCTCCGCGCACCGAGTTGCCTACGACGATCTCATCGGCCGACAGAAGTTCAGCCAAAGTCAGCGAGGATTCGACTGCTTTCCTTCCCGATATGAGATGCGCCCGCCAAATTCCCGGCAGAAGTCCGTCTTCCAGAGGCGGTGTGACCCAGCTGCCACCGAAGCGGGCAGCTACGCTGGTAATGGCTCCTTCGGTGACGTGGTCGAGGCGATTCAGAAAGAGGGCATCGATGCAGCCCAAGTCGACGGCTCTCTTGTGCTCCCGATTGTAGAAACCACGCAGGCTTGTCTTGTGTCGCACAAAAGGGTCATCGGGATCGATGCGGATTGATGACACCATTAAAGTGACGTCCGCCGGCTGTTTCAAAATGACGCACGCCGGCTGTTTCGTCGGGGCGGTAAACGGCATACCCCAAGGCTGGATGTTTCGAGCGGACTGGGTGAGAATCCCGCGGGGGTCAAGTTCGACGCGGACGGCTACTTCTTGGGGGGTG
>CAZOJR010000172.1:4045-5237 GCA_964580165.1 uncultured Gaiellales bacterium | reverse complement strand
CGACTCTCGAGTGGGTCGACTGGTTCAACCACCGCCGGCTCCTTGAACCCATCGGCGACATACCACCGTCGGAGTTCGAAGAGATGTTCTATCGTGAGCAGACCCTTGTCGAGGATGAGGGACTCAAACAACTGAGTCTCCACTGAAGCCGGTGCGGTTCAATGGCTCGCTGCCAACGATTTATCGCCAAAACATTGCCAAGAAACAGTGGGAGTGGGAGTGGGGCTAACAAAGGCTGGCCCGCGGCACCAGGTACAAAGACGACTAGCGCAATTTCGCTAGTCGCCATATTCGCGCCCCAAGATCCGGTAGTCCTTCTCAGCAGCAGCGTCGAGTACGCATACGAGACAGTCAACGTCGGTGAAAGGGAACGTTCTCGGATGAGTGCAGTTTTGGCGGCACAGTTCCGCATTCTCAACCGCCGTAGGCACACGATTCCATAGATCCTCAACGGGTAGCTTCGTCTTGTCATAGTCAGGCAAATGCTCCCTCAAGGTATCATTCGCTTCCCGGAAGTTGGTCATATACCGCGTCGAGTAGACGTAGTGAAGCAGCAGCCAGTACTCAAAGCATGGAGCGCTCATAGCTACTTTGATTCCCAGATCACGTGCTCGTGCGAGAGCGGCGTTCAGCTGCGGTGTATCAAGATTCTGCTCAGAATCAAACACAACCCAGGTCTCGTCGTACTTCACGCCACGCCCGCCCCGAACACTAGACACAGAATCGTCTCGATGTGACTCCGCATATTTCACTATTCCACCAGGGTCGGTTGCGTCGGCGTTCGTCACCTGCACCGTCGCACCGGTAAGCTTCAGATTACGGCAGAGACACGAAAAGTACTTGGGCTCAGTCTTCTTACCCTCAGTCACGATCAGAATACACCGCCTCTGTTCCCTGCTGGCGCGGCGACGAGCGTGAGAGCGAGCCATCACACTACACTCCCATGCGTGCAGGAAGGACTGGTATAGCACCGTAGCGACCGGCGAGATACCCGTTCATCAGCGATTCCTGGACTCGTGGCTTGAAGTCAGAGAGCGGATAGAGATTGGTCGCCCCTCCGCGATCCTTTTCAGTGAACCAGACTTGGTCTCTTCTGAGAAGCGGCCCCGATAGGAAGTTCGCGTCATGAACCGCAAACACGACTTGAGCACCACTGGAGTTTGTCTCCCCTGAGAATAGGAGTCGCAGCAAC
>CAZOJR010000172.1:0-4035 GCA_964580165.1 uncultured Gaiellales bacterium | reverse complement strand
CCCTCTCGCTACGAGCGGATGAAGACGCGCGTCGAACTCATCGATGAACATGGTTAGACCATTGTCGATCGTGTCCAGCCAAGGACCTGCCAATGCAAACAGTCGCTGCGTTCCCTCCGATTCCAGTTCGTAGTCAAGAGAGACTTCCCCAATTCGTCCCTCGTGCTTGAAGGCGATTTGTCTCCGACCGGCCGATTTCATGAGAGCGATTCTGTCCGGATGAAAATACTTCGAGTATTCCTCCAACTCTTCATCTGTGAAAGGCACCTCTGATACATCTCCGTCAGTCACTCCCAAGTCCGCTTGTCGCAATAACTCTAGGAGGCGTTCTCTTGAAGGGTTGCCCTTATCCGCGAGCAGCTTTGCCGAGAATCCGTCGCTCAATATTCCGGCATCGATGACTTGTAGACCACGCAAGAACCAGCGGTAGACCTTGGCTAATTCTGTGTTGTTCAGCTGAGCCCCGAGCGACAGTACAAGCACGTCTGGCCGCACCATCTGTACGAGTGCATTCCAGTTCTTGATGCTCTCGGACGGTCGACTCCAACTGTAGTCCTGGCTGTCTTCGTTCCAGGTGCGAATGAACCAACGCTGCTCCTTGCCTTTGGGATACGCGGAGAGCGCCTCGAACACTATGCGTTCAGCCACGTGGTGGACTTCATAGCTGTAGCGAATTTCCTCCCAGACAAACTCGACATAGTACTTTGTGGGCTGCCTGACCCTATCGGGATCGAGAAGAAAGGGACTGAAGGGCAGCCCCTCCTCGGGGCCCTTCTTGGCTGATGTCAGAACAAGTCTCCTGAGACTTCCAATTGATTCTATGAGTGTGCTCTTGCCGGACGCGTTGGCCCCATATATGGCAACGCCCTTCAAGAGGCTTACGGTAGACATGCCACGTAGCTTCGGTGCAAAAACGTTTTCTGGCAAATCCTCGTAATAGTTGCTCGCCACCAGCGACAGGGTTTGCTCTTTGTCAATGGAACCGTAGTTCTCCACCGCGAATTGAATCAGCATCACACACACTCCGTCGTTGGCCTCTGACTCGTTTATCGACCCATTTATTGCAGAAGATTAGCAAGAACCACTTCGATATTCCCATCATACCTCATTTGGATGCCTTCGTGGTCGCCTAGGCGCCGCTTGGTCCAACCGAAGGTTTCCCCGACACCTTAGAATGTCATGCCTCCAAGTTGACGCGCCACGTGGTGACACCGTGGTGACACGGCCCTCTCCGACGCTGGAACAGTAGGCATGCAAACCCGCTGTCTAGGCGGTTTGGTAGTGCGCTGACTTGTGCAAAAGTCCTCAAGAGAAGGACAAGAAAGAAGGTCATGGTATGCACGTGATGCCACATCACCCCTACGAGAGGGAGCACGCTATTGGACCTCAACGATTTCTGGTACAGGGACGTGCAATCGGCCGCTAAGCTGGAGGGTGTGAGGTTGCACGATCTCCGGCACACCGTGGGTAGCGTGGGTGCCGGTGCCGGGCTCTCCATGCTCATCATCGCCAACGTTCTCGGACACAAGCAGGTATCGACCACTGAGCGTTATTCACGTGTCTCTCGTGGCTCCTTGCACGACGCGGCGGATCGTATCTCCGAAGAGGTGGCGGCGCTTGGCGGGCAGGATGGCCAGGTAGTGCGCATGAAGGCTGCTTCCGGCTCCAATAACTAGGATGTTATAGTGGCCATGATGAAACAACCGTGGAAGCTGGTGCTCTGCACGACCAAGCGGGACGTTGTCCGGTGCGAGAGTACTTGGAAGCGTTGGACAAAGAAGACGCCCAAGACTCCACCAGCTGAACTGGAGAAGGCCAAGCGACACATGGTTGACTACCTGGAGGGGGTGAAGTGATGGACTGGGATGAATACGTAGCGGAGAGGGAAGCCCGTGACCCGGATTTTCGGGAGGCTTGTGAGCGGTTGCGCCCGCAGTTTGAATTCCGCTGTGCACTCATCCGGGCTCGAATCGAGGGCGGCCTCACTCAGTCTGAGATGGCGGAACGGTTGGGGGTAAAACAGTCCGCTCTTGCCCGGTGGGAGGCGGGAGAGACTATGCCTACCCTGGGTACGCTGTTCCGTGTCTCTCAGGTACTGAACGTCGATTTCACCATCACACCCGAGACCCCGCTTGTCGTTACTCCACACCGGGCGGCGTGACGGGAGAAGAGGTGGGGGATGACCCCCTGCGCCCTCACCGCAGAGGCGGGGGCGTAGCAGCTCCAACCGTGTACGGGTTCCAGGGTTATAGGGACGGCCCTGTCTCGGCCCTTCGCTCTCCCGTGTTGTTGGCGCTTCACCCTATCTTGGAGCGGGGGCCAGTGGCGTCGGCGGCTTCACATCTACCACGAGAGCCGCTACACTGAGCAACACCCGATCGCAGCCGTCCTTTGGAGATGGCGTGAGCTGGCAGCAGGAGCCGGGTTCAGTGGCTGGCCCGATTTTGCGTACGTGGGATATCCCAGACGGAGACTTACCGTCTTTTACTCCCCGTCTTTTCGCTGAACTACAGATGGTGGTGGTCCCAGGGGTGGCGACTTTGCATAATGACGATTTGATGTCCGGCAATCTTCTCTTGGCAGCGTTTCAGGAAGCGCTTCGCCACGTGGATCCAGAAGAAGTGCTTCCAGCGGCTCTGCCGGCCTTCCCTAAAGGTCGGACGGTTGTGGTCGGCGCCGGGAAGGCCGCGGCTGCCATGGCGGGAGTTGTTGAGAAGAACTGGCCGGCGGAGCTGTCAGGTCTCGTTGTTGTGCCGTATGGTCACGCTCTACCCTGCGAGCGAATCCGGATCGTGGAGGCGGCTCACCCGGTTCCCGATAGTCAAGGGCTGGCTGCGGCCAAGGAAATGATGACCGTTGTGAGCGGGCTAAGCGAGGACGACCTTGTTATCGCTCTCTTCTCCGGGGGTGGATCGGCGCTGCTTCCATTGCCGGCCGGTGCTATCGCGTTCGAGGACAAGCAGTCACTCATCACTCAGCTCCTGCGCGTCGGTGCCACCATCAGCGAGATCAACTGTGTCCGAAAGCATCTCTCGGCTATCAAGGGAGGCCGTTTAGCGTGTGCGTGCGCGCCTGCGACGGTCGTTTGCCTGCTTGTCTCTGATGTCGCCGGTGATGACCCCTCCGCTATCGCTTCCGGGCCGACGGTGCCTGACCCCTCAACTCTTGCGGATGCCCGGCATGTCATCGACAAATACAAGCTGCGCATATCGGCAGGCGTGCTGACCCATCTCTCGTCACCCGAAAACGAAACGCCTAAGCCTGGTGACTTGTGTTTCGCTCGTGTTGCGAACAGCATTATCGCGTCTTCCCAGCAATTGCTGGAATCAGCCGTGCGTCTTCTCCGGGAACACGGGGTAAACCCGGTCATTTTGAGCAACGCCATGGAGGGTGAATCCGCCGATGTGGCTCTTGTGCATGCCGCAATAGCAAGGCAGATTGCCCGATACAGCCAGCCCTTTGCTGCGCCCTGTGTCCTTCTAAGCGGAGGGGAGACTACCGTGACCATTCGAGGTTCGGGACGCGGAGGTCCGAACAGCGAGTTTCTTCTGGCCATGGCGCTGGCGCTGGGGGAGGAAATCAACTATGCGGCGATTGCCTGTGATACTGATGGTATCGATGGGATGGGACCAATGGCCGGCGCCATGGCCCGCACAGATACCCTTCGCCGGGCGGAAGCTGCCGGTCTCAATGCACGTGAGATGCTGCGCGCTAATGACTCGCACTCCTTCTTCGATGCCTTGGGTGATGGCGTGGTGACCGGACCTACCTTGACCAATGTCAACGACTTTCGAGCAGTGCTGGTGCTGCCAGCCGAGCCGGAGGCAGACTGTTACTTGTCAGCCCGATCCTGTGGTTTGTGAAAAGTCGTCCAGCGAGTTGCATCTATAGGAAACTTGATGCAGGATAGGATTTCCTGTCCGTTGAATTAGGGCACTAGTCATGCACTATTGGCAATAAGAAATGGTATAATACCTGACATATGATGTCTAACATGGATGGAACCGACCTCAGATACAAGACGCTTGCTGATCT
>CAZOJR010000171.1:4687-5245 GCA_964580165.1 uncultured Gaiellales bacterium | reverse complement strand
CTCGCTTGGACGGCCGGCTTACCTACGAGCCGACGGTGGCGTCTCGCGTGCTCCTCGATCTCTCGGGTCTGGACGGTCTCTCTTCAGGAGAGAAGCACACCTGGGGGACACGAACCATCGCCTACTACCAGGGAAGCCTTGTCGCGGCGGAAGACGGTGAGTTCTCCAGTGTCCAGGTGCGGCTGACCGGCGGGAAGCTGCTTCGCTTCCGGTGCCGCTATTTGATCGACGCCTCGACAGAGGCCGATCTGGCCCGTATGGTGGGGTGCGATTACGCACTGGGGACCAGCCCTTTCGTCTATAACGACATCAAGGGAAGAAAGCCCGATCCGCCTACCAGCGCCAATCGCTATATCACCGCGCCTCAATCGCTTTCACTGCTAGTGACTCTGGCCGTAGGCCGGCAGAGCCGGTCCGGACTCGGTGAGCAAGACCAGGTTGCCGGTCAATCGGAAGACGTTTACCTTCTCGGTCCTGAGATCTGGGCCGGGTTCGCCCGATCGTGGTCCATGTCCCACCCGCTGCCTCACGGCAAACGAGAGCTTAACGAGAGCTGGA
>CAZOJR010000171.1:0-4670 GCA_964580165.1 uncultured Gaiellales bacterium | reverse complement strand
TTCATTCATCCCGAACGCAGGGAGGAAATTCTTGGAGAGCTCACCCGCCGGACCCTGGCCCAAGTGGAGGAATTGAGAGAGCACGGGTATCCAGATTTGGAGATAACTAGTCTCCCCATCTATCCTTACGTCCGAGGAGAACTCATGGTGGTGGGGGAGGACACTTATCGCCTGAAGGATCTGGAAGAAGAAACCGTTCGTGAGCCGGTAGCCGTGGGCTGCTACGCTCTATTTGATCGCCACGATCCCGGGCAGGGTTCAACTCAGACCCCAGAATCGGCCGTTGCTCGGTTACCCTTGGGGACGATACAGCCGTGGGGTCATCCCTACCTCCTTGTCTCCACTGCCTTCTCATGTGAGTGGCGGGTCTACTCCTCTGCGGTTCGCATGGAGAACTTGAGGGCAAACGCCGGGGCGGCGGCCGGGGTGTTGGCGGTACTGGCAGCTGCGGGTGAGACCGCGGCGGGGGAGGTTCCTTACGAGCGGATTCTTGCGGAACTCGAGTATCAGGGACACGACATATGGTAAAAGGCTACTTCGATTCTGCCCCATGGCTGGAAGGTTCGGGGCATGAGTGAGTGGCAGGGATTGCTCAGCGTGCCGTTTGCGGAATCTCACCGGCGAGGGCGCTATCTTCGTGGACTGAGCGACGCGTGGCGGGAAGATAGACTTCAAACACAGAGCCCTTTCCGACTTCGCTGTCGACAAGCACGGTTCCACCGGCCTGTTTGACAATTCCCAATACGGTTGATAGACCGAGACCGGTCCCGCCACGGGCGGCCTTGGTGGTGAAAAACGGATCGAAGATTCTGGGCAGCACTTCCTTTGCTATCCCGCATCCGGTGTCGGACACCGACACGAGCACATGGTTTCCGGGCGCAGCGTGGTTCTTATTCCTGCAAGACTCCCTGGTGAGGGTGACGTTGGCGGTCTGAATCGTCAACCGGCCTCCATTAGGCATGGCATCACGAGCGTTGATGGCCAAATTAAGAACTATCTGTTCCAGCTGGCTGCGATCGAACTCCATGTCGCACACAGTCGGGTCGAGGAGTAACTCCACCTGGATGCTTCTCCCGAGGAGCCTGCGCAGGAGGATCTCCATGTCCACGATGATGTCGTTTGCGCAGAGAGCTGCCGGTTCGAGTGGTTGCTGGCGTGTGAAGGCCAGCATCTGCTTGACCAACGCTGCGCCGCGTTCGGCGGTCCGCTTGATTTCAGTGGCGTCTTGGTGGACGGTTGCCGCCGCTGTGCCGTTGCCGTTATTGGTGCCGGATAGGATGAGATCGCTGTAGCCGATAATGGCAGTGAGCAGATTGTTGAAGTCGTGGGCGATGCCGGCGGCGAGTTGGCCGATGGTTTCTCGCTTCTGTACTTGGCGGAGATGTTCCTCGCTTTCCTCAAGAGCTTGCTCGGCCTGCCTTCTCTCAGACATATCCCGGGCAAATGCCACCACGTAGCGTTGGCCGGCGTATCTGTGATAACCGGCAACGACCTCGACGGGAAACGTATCGCCGTTCTTGGAAAGGGCGGTCAACTCGAACCGTGCCGAGCCTTTCTCGCGGACACGCAGGAGGCTCTGCCGGCAGGACTCTCGTGAGGGGCCGCTTATCACCTCATCCACCGACATGCTTAAGAACTCGCTTTCAGAATAGTCAAGGCGATCGCAGGCGGCCCTGTTCACGTAGACGATCCTGCAATCAGGATCGACCCAGGCGACCATCTCCGTTGCGTGGTCGACTGAGAACTGCATAAAACGAAGGGACTGCTCTGCCTCTCGCTGGTCTGTCACGTCGGTGAGAACCGCAACCAGAGCAAGTTCAGAACTAAGTTGGGGGTGAACAAATCGTACGGCCACATGCCGGCATGCGCCGGTGCTATTTGTGGTCGATATTTCACAGGACCCAGGATGCCCGGTGTCGAGGGTCTTCAATCCCGCCGACAGCATATCGACCCCATCACCGGGGTGGGACTCAAGCATGTTCTCTTGGAGGAGTCGCTCGCGGGGAATGCTCAAGAGGTCAGCCGCGGCGGCATTCACGTACCGGCAGCGGCCGTCGCCTCCGTAGACGATCACTCCCACGGGGAGGTATTGCGTCATAAGATCGACCAGCTGGTCTTCCAAGAGTCCCCCTGTGGTGCCTCGTCTTGACCATGCCTTTCTTACTTATCGGAAGCGGCTGCTACTTACTAAAGCGGATAGGCGAATGGGAAGCTAAGCGGCCGCCGAGTAGACGATAGACTGCAGATCGGTGGTCTTGACGTGATATATCGTTATCTGTTATATATGTTTCATGAGAGCCATGCGTGAACCAACCTACTACATCCTTGCTTCACTGATGGATGGCCCTCGTCATGGCTGGGGGATAGTTCAAGAAACCAAAGAACTCTCTCAGGGGCGTGTCCGGCTCACAGCCGGAACTCTATATGGAGCACTCGACCGCCTGCGGGCCGAAGGGTTTGTCGAGGAGGATCATGAGGAGATTGTCAACGGCCGTTGCCGGCGTTACTACCGGCTCACTTCGTTGGGGCGGCAACTGCTCGAAGAGGAGGCCGCCCACCTCGCCGCCGCCGCCCGGGTTGTGCAGGAACGGCTCTCCCCGGCGCAACCATCGAAGATTCTGGAGGTAACGGCATGAGCGCCCTGCTTCTGCGTCTGTGTCTGCGTGCTTACCCTGCTTCTATCCGTGAGCAAGACGGCCGGGCGCTCCTCGATCTCGCGTGTGACCTATCCGGTCAAGACCGGCTGGGGGTTTTGAGAGAGGCCGCCGGCATGCTGCTGGGGGGAGCCAAGGCACGTGGCAGGATGCTGCGATTTGATGTGGCCGGTGCTCCGTGGCGGGCTGCTCGCGGGCGCTTGGCCTTGCCGGTAGCGGTGGCAATGCTCTGCCTTATCCTGGTTTTCGCGCTTTCCGGATGGGGACTGTGGGTCGGATGGTGGGTGTTGCTGTTCCTCGTGGCCGCCGTCGTGGCAGTCCTCGGGGCGGCGGCTGGTCGCCGTTTTGCGACTGTGGGGGCTTCGTTCGCTGTGGCGCTGCTTATGGTCTTCGACGCGTTTCGTGAACTGAGCACCCACTACGCCCGATGGATTGGGAATGTTGGTATCGGAGAGGTGAACGTCTTCGCGATGTGGTTGCCGGTGGCTGTGCTACTGCTGGTCTGCGCGGGAGCGGTGGGCCGGGTGGAGGCTTCGCCGGGACGCCGTACTAAGGTGGTTGTCTGTGCGCCTGTTGCCGCGTCCGTTGTTCTGGCTGTGATTCTGCGCGCGAGCCGGCAGGGTTTCTTCGGCTACTTACCGGGAGGTTCATCCGGCCTGCTGGGCGGGGTGTTTGTATATGCGCCGCTGGTGTTTGTGGCCGCGTTTCTGGTTCGGGAAATGATTCGGCGAGATCGGGTTGAGCGAATAGTTGCGCGGACCGCGGGGGCCTTGCTGGTCTTGGCATCCTGCCTGCCGGTGCTCTGGCTACTGGCCATGATCGTTCCGGGACCGCCCCTGGCCGCTCAGTATCTGCCCTTTGTCTACTATCTTCCCGGTCTTCTGATCGGCTGTCTCATCATGCGGCATCTAATCGGTCGCAAACAGGAGATCGTTACCCGGCCGTGACGGCTCGGTCGGTGTGTTTGTCGCTGATGATGATTGCCGTCCGGTCTACGTAGACACCGTATCAACCCTCCGGCACGATTCCCGCGAAGTAGTAGGTTCCCAGGTCGATCTGCATATCCTCCGACCCGAACCACTCTTCCCAGGATCCGGTGGTGAAGTCGTGTGAGAGGAGCACCGTTTCGTTCTCGGTAGTGCTTTGGTAAACGACGGTCCAAGCCATGTTGCCGTCACCACTGAGCAAGATCGGTGGCTGGTTCATCCAGTCCACCTCGGCGACACTACCGGCCGCCTGCCACTCGGAGTTGTTCCGGCGGAACAACTGCCAGCCGTGTCCGGCTTCCCATTCCGCGGAGTTGGCGACCATCAATACGGCTGTCGAGCCGTCGGCGTTGAGGCTTCCCGACCCGGCATACGGCCATTCCTGATCGAGAATTGCCGGCTCGGTTGAGCCGGTGCTGCCCTCCCAGATCACCGCTTCACCGGTCGTTACCGAGCCGAGACCGAGCACTAGACCGCCGGGCGTGGAATCCCAAACGTACTCAAGGCCGGGGATGAGCGTCAGGTTATCGGCGACCGGATCGTAGAGATAGGTTTCGTATGAGTCCCCACTCATGCCGATGAGCAGCTTGTGCTCCGGAAGCCAACTGATGGTGGCCAATCCGCAGCGCCCGTATGCCGGGTCCTCTATCCGCTGCTGCACAAAAGCGGCCAGCACATCTTCGACTGTCGCTGTGCCGGTTGTTAGGTCCACAATCGTCACCGTCCACGGTACATCATCGCCGCGATTGTCGGCTTCTGCCTGTGGGTCCACCGTCACCAGCGCGGCCAGGATGCCGTCGGGGGAGATCGCTCGAAGGGTAGTGTGCCCCTCGCTCTGCATCGTGGCCCGCTGGACAACGCTCCCATCCGCAATGGAGCGTACGACAATCTCCTCGTCATCTTCTATATGCGCTAAGAACTCGTTGTTGCCGCTAATCACCATTCCGTCCAGCCCGGAGACGATCAAAGGATCGCGCACAGTGGCGGTTGTCGACGGTTGGTCCGTGTCCTCGTGGTCCTGGCTCCATCT
>CAZOJR010000170.1:0-5256 GCA_964580165.1 uncultured Gaiellales bacterium | reverse complement strand
AGGCCGAGAGGGAGTTGGGATGGAAATGGAAGGTGGACCTGCTCGAAGGCACAGCCAGAGCCGTGGAGTTCTACCGCACAGAAATCGAGAGGAAGCAGGCGTGAGCAAGAGAGAGCGACGTGACAACGACCGCCGCGGCGACCGCCGTGAGAAACAGCTGGACGACGACCAACAGCGCCAACCTGCCGAATCCGAAGCCCAAGAGGGAGACTCCCTCGCCGCCCTGAAGGCCATCTTGTCAAAGGTGGCTACCCTGCTGAAGCCCCTCCAGCTGACTCCGGAGGAGTCAATCCGGCTGGTCGAAGATCTCTACGGCAAAGTTCTCGAAACCGATCTGCGGCTGGCCGGTGAGACCGACGACACACGCAAGTCTTCGGTACTGGCAGCCATTCAGAATGCAACGATCCAACGCGAAGGCGGCAGGCTGGTAGTGGACTACTCAACGGCGGCCGCCGGTCAGTCCGAATCCGAGAAACCTGCGGCAGCCACGCCTGTCAACGATCCGGCCGACGTGACTCGTACAGACCCGATGCGGAACAAGCCACCGCGCCGTGACTCGACAAAGCGCGAGACCAAGACAGACAAGCCGGCGCCATCCCAAGCTGCGCCATCCACAGTCACACCATCCGAGCCAGCACAGTCCGAATTCGCCTTGCACGAGAAAGCGGACAACACCGCTGAGCCTGTCGAAGCGCCCTCTCAGGAGGATTGAACCAGGAGATCCCTCCTGCAATCGATACCGCAGCGCAGACACCATCGACCACCTGGTAGCCCTGCTCCAACGAGCGGGGCAGCAAGCTCCGCGGCACTAATACCCCGGTTTCTAGCCCTCGTCAAACTGAGTCAAGCGCTTGAAGTGGCTGAAACGTTCTTTGATCTCGGCGTCCGTGAGAGTGAGCAACCGGTCCAAGCTGAAGTCCTCCACCGCAAATGAGGCCAGCGTACTACCGTAGATGATGGCGCGCGCCATGGCAGCATCTGTGATCTCTCCGGACGCGGCCAGCGAACCGACGAACCCGCCCGCAAACGTGTCGCCGGCACCGGTGGGATCAAACACCTCTTCCAGCGGCATAGCAGGCGCCGCAAAGAACTCACCATCACCCGAGCACGTCATCAACACACCGTGCTCACCACGTTTGATCACTACCGTACAGGGCCCCATGGCCCGAAGGGCGCGCGCGGCTTTGACCAGATTCGACTCACGAGAGAGTTGCCTCGCTTCGGCATCGTTGATGATGAGCACATCCACACGCCTCAGCACTTTGCGCAGGTCGTCCGGTGTTCCCTCTATCCAGTAGTCCATCGTGTCGGCGGCAACAAGCTTAGGCTCTTTCACCTGGTCGAGCACATCCAACTGAAGACGGGGATGGATATTCCCCAAAAACACGAAGGGCGACGAGCGGTAGGCCTCTGGAATCACGGGCTGAAACTGCTCGAATACGTTCAGCTTCGTATATATGGTCTCGCGCGTGTTGAGATCGAATCCGTACTCACCCTTCCAGCGAAACGTCTCCCCGGGTACGGTCTGGAGGCCGGCAAGATCAATTGAACGCCCCTCGAATGGGGATATTTTGTGGTCAGCGAAGTCATCACCCACCACAGCCACCAGACGTACATCGGTGAAGAACGACGCGGCCACAGAGAAGTACGTGGCCGATCCTCCGACTACTCGAGATGCTTCGCCAAACGGATTCTTGATAGTGTCAAATGCCACCGAACCAACTGCCAGAACCGGATTCATATAAACCTCACCCGACATACTTGCCGATGATCGGGGCCAGATCGCGCCTCGTTTGCGTGGGAATGACATCACGGTTTGTCATAATCGCTGTAGCCAGCGCATTGGCGCAGAGACACCCACGCTGCTCCGGCACTCGTTCGACGGCTTCGGCAATGAGCCGCTGCGCCATCTCGGCATTCTGGAGCGAGTTGCCCACGATCATATCTACCGTCACCTGGTCATGGTCAGGGTGCCAGCAGTCATAATCAGTGACCAAGGCAATAGTCGCATAGCAGATCTCGGCTTCACGGGCCAGTTTCGCTTCCTGTAGATTCGTCATTCCGACTACATCCATTCCCCAGCTCTGGTACAGCCGCGATTCGGCCAGAGTCGAGAACTGTGGTCCCTCTATGCATACATAGGTGCCCCCCATGTGGGCACACGCGCCTACCGCCTGTGCCGATTCAAACGCAACCCGGCTCAAATCGGGGCAGACCGGGTGCGCAAGAGAGACGTGCGCCGCGATTCCGTGGCTGAAGAAGGTACCCACACGCCCCCGCGTTCTATCGAAGAACTGATCTGGGATAACCACATCTAGAGGCGGATACTCTTCCTTCAAGCTACCAACGGCGCTGGCCGAGAAGATCCGCTCAACCCCGAGAAGCTTGAATCCATAAATGTTGGCTCGGAAGTTCAACTCCGAGGGGGGGATGAGATGGCCGGCTCCATGGCGCGCGAGAAAAGCTACGCGCCGCCCACGCAACGTCGCCGTCACATAGGGTCCGCTGGGATCACCAAAGGGCGTCGAGAGACGGACCTCTTCGCGATCCGCCAGCTCTGCCATGTCGTAGAGCCCACTCCCGCCAATAATGCCAATCTGAACCGACATGCTCCTCCTTCAGGGATTCCGGGAACGAAGGACAACCAAGCCTCCGCGCCCGGCTTGCCGGACGCCATGGCCTGCCCAACAGGGTATCACGGCCAAACCTCTATACGGCTCAACTTACATCTCGGCTTACGGTTCAGGCGACGCTTCCTCCGGCGCCTCCGCGGCTACACCAGGAGAAGTTGCATCCGCGTCCTTCGCGCCGCCGTCCGCGTCCTTCGTGCCATCCGCGTCCGCCGTGGCCGCGGCTGTCTTGGCCTCGTCTGTCTTAGCCACGTCCAAAACCCCCACGTACGCAAGCTGCAATTGCGAGAGCATGCCCCGGTGCGCAGCCGTCTCCTCCGCAGACCAAACCCTTTGTGCGACGTCCATGAGAGCCTTAAAGGCATCGATAGCCAGCCTCGCCTGATCGAGATCGCGCTGAGCCGCCGTTGCTTCTGCCAATCCCATGCGGCTCACCGCCAGAGTTGATAGCGAGTGCATCATGAATACCAGATGATCCCCCACAGGCAGATTGCGTATTTCCTCCTGCAAACGCCGTGTCATTTCTGCTTCGTCGACTTGCTCTTCAACCTGCTCGCCGGCCTGATCGTCGATTTGCTGACCAGCGCTCTCTTCGGCTCCGATTTCCTCTTGCATATGCCTTCGCACCTCCTGCCAACACGTGCTCTATATGGACGTTATCACAGTCGTCACTGTTAGAATGACATGGTTAATAGCATGATGGTGTGTATGCCGACCGCAGGAGCCGCAAAAGCTTGGATGTGACTGAGTACGCTTCTCACGTGGACGCCGATGCCGACTTGGAACTCGTGCAACTCGCGCGCCAAGGCGATCAGAGCGCACTGACCGAACTATACAGGCGGCATGAACGTCGCGTGTATAACCTCGCCCTCCGTACGCTCGGGAACCCATGGGATGCCGCCGACGTATCCCAGGAAGCGTTTATCAAGGCCTTCAGGAATCTGCACTCCTTCAAGGGTGAGGCCCGGTTCGGAACCTGGCTTCACCGCATTGTGGTCAACGCCGCGTATGACCATCTACGCCGCCAGAAGCCGGAACCCATGGATTCCGATATCCTCGACGACCTATCCGGTCCAGCTGGTCCCGCATCAGTGGTAGCCACCGGCCGGAACGGCGTGGACCCTGCAATAGACGGATTGTCCGACCCGCTCCGGCATGCCCTAATGACCTTGAATGAAGGTTTCCGGTTCGCGGTGGTCTTGTGTGATCTCCTAGGCTTTCCCTACAGCGAGGCTGCTGAGATTCTCGGGGTGCAGGAGGGGACCATCAAGTCCCGCATTTTCCGGGCACGAGAGGTCCTGGCGACTGCTTTGACCCAGACCGGCTATGAGATTCCCAGAACCGCTGCCCGAGATGCCAGCGGTCCGGACGCAAGGAACCGAGATACCTCAGAAGACGTCACACGACAGAACAAGTTAGGGGACGACGTTTGATGTTGAGGGGCGATAACAAGAAGCGTCACGCCATGGAATCTGGCGATGCGCCATGCGGCCATGTGGAGGACTGGGAGAACCTGGCCATCGACTATCTTGGCGGACAGCTCGATGCCGCCAGTACGGCCGCAATCAAACGCCACCTAAATGAATGCCCGGCCTGCGCCGAGCGGCTGCAAAGGCAGCGCATAACTGCCGCCTTTTTACGCGAAATCCCCCTCGAAGCTTCTCCTGCAGAGATCGAAAACCGCGTCCTCAGTGAACTACAAGACCTGTCAATTGCACCCGAACCCCTCGCCACACCTATCCCGCAGCGGACGGACAGAGCTGCCTGGTGGAGCACGATGTGGCGTGGCCGCATCCGGCCCTGGATGCCAGCCGCGGTGGGAGTAGTGGCGGTGTTGGTAGCCGTCGTCAGTATTGGGGTACTCCGCTCCGAAAACGACCAGGTGGCCGTATACAACGACGTCACCTCCACCGTCTATGGCGAGGCAGCGCCAGCGGCGGCTGATGGCTCGGACGAGGCGAGTGCCCTGGGTGCTACGCCGACAACCGCGGCCGTCACCAGCACAACGGCGGCTGGCGGTATGACCGAAACGACTTCAGCGGAAGCATCAGCTGTAACCACCACGTCGGATGCGGCCACCATTGAGGCCACCTACGCATCCGCGCAGGATCGCAAAGGGATGATATATGGCCTTGAGAATGCCGATACTCCCGCATACTTCGTCTTCGATATCGCGGCATCGGAAGGCGTTGAAGCCGGCCAGCTGAGCGAAGAGGCCGTACAGCAGATAACCCTTTTCACCGGCCTGGAGCCCTTAGAGGACGCGCTGTCACTCGATGGACCCACATTCGCAGCCTTTGTGCCCCGCGACGACGCAGAGAAACTCGTCGACCTGCTGCAATCCATAGGAGCGACACTGCAGGTCGCGGTCGGACTCGAGGCTGAGCCACCCGAAAGCGCAGCCAGTTCCGCGGCCCTGCTCATATCGAGCAAGGAAAGCCTTCCGGAGCTCACGGCGCAACGTACGCAGCCGGCCGTCTCGGGTTGGACCTTCACCACCTCTCCTCTTCCGCCGGCTGCAGAAGGGCAAGAAGAGGCCGGTGATTGGGTGGCACCTGACGAGAAGGGAACCCACACGCTGGTGGTCATCTACCTGCGTGATTGACGACGAATTCTGCGTGATTGA
>CAZOJR010000169.1:0-5260 GCA_964580165.1 uncultured Gaiellales bacterium | reverse complement strand
ACGTACAGGTTGGACGGGGTATGGTGTTACGGAGCCCTGAGAGTTCAGACGCAGCATCTGAGGTGCTTACAAAGGGACCCGCAGAGGAAACGCGGAGATAAATGGCCGCGAAGTACAGCGAAGCGGGAATAAAGTAAGAGCCGATGAAAGGCGAAAAGCGAGTTCACTCGGGGCTCGCTTCTTTGTGCCACCCTTTGCGCCACCGGCCACCGGTGTCTGTCTCCGATTCGGGCGCTACTAGTGCTGGCAATTGGGACAGTAGGCCGTTCCCCGTCCAGCGATTAACACCCGCACCAGAGCAACACCGCATCGAGAGCACGGCTGCCCATGACGTCCATATGCCTGCAGCCAATTCTGAAAGCCTCCAGGCTTACCATCGGTGCCTACAAAGTCGGCAACCGTACAGCCCAGCAACCTCACTCCCTCGCCCAGCCTCTTTCGAATCTCAGATGCCAGCAGAGTCACTTCGGCCAGGCTCAGCGATCCACAGGCTCGAAGCGGCGACACACCCGTCCACCAGAGAATCTCATCGGCGTAAATATTGCCGATACCGGCTAAGTGTCGCTGATCGAGGAGGAAGGCTTTAACAGGCGCCGTCCTTCCCCTCAATCTCTCCACCAAGTAGGAGACATCCCACGACCCCTGCCAGGCGTCGGGACCAAGTTCTCTCAGTCGAACGGCGGGCGAATCTACCGTTAAATGCAGCCTGCCGAACTTGCGAATATCCCTGAACTCGAGTCTGACGGGATACTCGCCGCCGGACAAGTCAAAGACAAACCGAGTGTGCGTATCTGCCGGCAAAGACGGCGGAAGCGACGTGCAAGTCTCATCCTCTCCGGGATTGACCAACAGCTGGCCGGTCATGCCCAGATGAAGGGTGAGAAATACCCGGCCCGAGAGTTCGATCACCAGGAATTTTCCCAGTCTCTTGACTGTGTTTACACGACGTCCGGGCAGAGAGGCTCTCAGCTGATCGGCATCGCAGTCACGAAGCATGGCAGGCTCAACCTGCCGCACCGCCCGGAAGGTCTTTCCGATGAGCGCTGCAGCCAGTTGGCGTCTAACCGTCTCGACTTCCGGGAGCTCGGGCATAACAGACAGGAGACCTACATGCTGTCGGGAGCGCTCACGCCCAGCAGCTCCAGACAGCGGGCAACGACCCTCTTCGTGACCAGGCATAGCGCGAGCCGCGAGAGAGCCGCCTCCCTCCCCACCCCGATTACGCGACAGTGTTTATAGAACACGTGAAAGTCGGCCGCGAGTTCCTGGGCGTAACCTGCAATCCGGTGCGGAGCACGCCGTTCAGCGGCGTCCTGGACGATTGCGGGAAAACTCTCGAGACGCTTGATGAGCGCCCGTTCGTAAGGTGTCTCATACACGTCTTCGCCGGGAATCGCCGCCTCGATCCCCTCGGGGACATTGCGCACGATGCTCGCGATGCGGGCGTGGGCATACTGGACGTAATACACGGGATTGTCTTGGGATTGCCTTCTGGCCAGATCAAGATCCAGATCGAGTGTCTGGTCCTGAGACCTGGAGACCAAGAAGAAGCGGGCCGCATCCACCCCAATCGCATCCACTAATTCGGCCAGGGTGACCATCTCACCACGCCTTGTGGACATCTGTCGCAGTTCACCCTTTTCCATGAGGTTCACGAGCTGCCCGATGATGACCTCGAGAGTTCCCGGCCTCCCTGAAAGGATCTCCACGGCCGCCTTCATACGAGGAACGTACCCATGGTGATCGGCTCCCCATATGTTGATCAGATGCTCGAACCCGCGCTCCAGCTTGTTCTCATGGTAGGCGATATCGGCGGCAAAATATGTGGGCTCTCCATTCCGGCGAATCAAAACCCGGTCTTTATCGTCGCCTCGTGAAGTAGTGCACAGCCAGATGGCATCACCCTCACGGTATGCCTCCCCCGTTTCGAGGAGCCGCTCCACCACTTTTTCGAGCCGTTTGTTTGTGTGAAGGCTCGTTTCGCTGAACCAGCAATCGAACACCACACCGAACCTCTCGAGTTCCGCCTTCATTTCGCCGAGCACGGCTTCACAGCCCCACGTCCGGAAGAAGAGGATCGCCTGCTTCACCTCGGCGTCGTCGACCCACTCCGATGTCGCCTCCGGGAGCGTCTCGGAAGACTCGTCTTCACAGGCCATTTCGTCAGCCACCGTCTCGCCGGCCGCCACAGCAGTCGCGCTCATAGCAGCTCCGGCGGCTACCCGCCGGAGAACCGCCACATATCTGCCGGCCACCTCAGCCCTAGCGGCGGCCGCGATGTCCTTCACGTACTCTCCCTGGTAGCCATCAGAAGGCACCGGCAGATCGACCCCGAACGATTGTGCGTACCTAGCGGCCACGCTCCGTCCGAACCGGTCCATCTGCCTTCCATAATCGTTGATATAGAACTCGGTGGCGACATTCATCCCGCTGAATCTAAGAAGTCTTTGCAGCGAGTCACCGTACGCGGCATAGCGCCCATGTCCGACATGAAGAGGACCATTGGGATTGACACTGACGAACTCCACGTTGACCCGAGGATGATCTCGCTCCGCTCCGCGCCCGAACTCATCACCGCGGGCGAGCATATCGGTCATCGCTTCCGCATAGGCCGCTCTACTCAGCATGAAATTGAGAAAGCCCGGACCGGCGATCTCGATCTTGTCAACCGCACGCGCCACCTCTGGGTCGTCCAGTAAACGCTGGCGTAACTCCTCGGCCAGAGCGCGGGGCGGGCGACCGGCAACTTTGGCCATCTGCATGCAGACCGGGGTGGCGTAGTCTCCGTGCGCCTCTTCGCCGGGACGCTCCAACCGGCAGGTCGGGGTTTCGGTCCACGCCTGTTCGGCCGCCCATTCCGCGACGACCTTCTGGACTCGCTCGGTTATCACTTGGCTTTTATCCTCCTCGTATTGGCCTCAACTCTCCCCGCCATGCGCCTGCCCCAGTCCTTAGTGGTGGTAAGGCTCGCCACGCTCTATCCGCACCGCTCGATAGAGCTGCTCAAGCACGATGCAACGGGCCATCTGGTGCGGAAAGGTCAGGCGTGAGAGCGACCAGCTTGCGTCGGCAGATTCGATCACCCGCGGATCAAGCCCCGAGGCACCGCCCAACACGAACTGGAAGTGGCTGCGACCCTCCAGCTTCTTACCTGCCAAGAAAGCACTGAGGCCCTTCGACGAATACTCCTCACCCCGTCCATCTACTGTGAACGTGAACGCGCCCTTGCGGAAAAGACCAAGAAGAGCATCCCCTTCTCTTGACCGCGCCTGTTCCTCCCCCGACGCCAGAGGAGATTCCGAAACCTCCAGCACTTCGAGCCTCGCATACGGTCGAAGCAGCACGTCGTAGTGGTGCCACACTTCTTGATAATCCCGGGCGAGACGCCCTACGCAGATGATGCTTATACGCATGCGTTTCAGATGAAGGGAAGGTCGTCGTACTCGTCTTCTTCGTAGGTTGTCGGCCTCCTGCACGCGGCCTGATAGATCGGGTCCTTCAGCATACTCGGCATGCTCCGCCACAGGCACACGTCGGCCTTGAGGTAGCGATTCTTGATCTCTTCAGAGCAATCCAGCGTGCAAGTAAGACAAAACTCCGCCTCTGTCAGCACCTTCTCCCGCCAAGGCCGCTCACCCTCATCCACCCTGCGTATGGCATCCAGCAGGAAGTCCTCAACATTCCGAAAGGGAAGAACCGCGAACGCCACGGGCCTAGCCGGGATAGCAAAACGAAATGTCCCCGAGTTCCAGAACATGAGCTGCATGACCACGTCGCCTACGTGATTGTCGACGGTTTCCCTTAGGACCCTGAGGTCCCCTTGAGCCCTCTCAAGAAGCAAAGCGAGAGCCGGTCGTGCGCCATCGCACTGGTCACCATCCATCAGGCATTCTTTTGTCTGCTGCTCCGTGAGAGCCCCCGCCTTGATAAGCCGGGCTCCCAGTGCGCCGTCCCAGCCCACGGCGCTCACGGCATCGATACGCCCGCGACTCAAGTGGATGAACCCGACCTCTTCAAAATCCTGGATTTCCAGAATCCCCGTGCGCCGCTGCCCCGCCAGAAACTGAAGAACGGTGAACAGTGGAAACTGCCTGATTTCTCCCCAAAGGATCATGCCTGGGATTGTAACGCAATTCGCATTCCCGCTATCCAAAATATGCTCTTTGCCGCTGAAACGCTGGACAAGACACCCCCAGTCGAGATAGAGTCCCTGCCGGTGAAAGCTCTCAGATAGGAGGTGCTGCTGCATGGAAGAGAAGCATGAGAAGGTAGTCGCTAAACTCAAGGATACTACGGCCAACCCGGCGCCACTGGGCTTGCTCGGCTTCGGGATGACCACTGTGCTCTTGAACATCCACAACACCGGCTACTACGAATTGGGCGCCATGATACTGGCTATGGGGGTCTTTTATGGCGGTCTCGCCCAGGTATTCGCCGGTTGGATGGAGTGGAAGAAAGGCAACACGTTTGGGACGGTTGCTTTTTCATCATACGGCCTTTTCTGGCTCACACTGGTCGGCCTGTTGGTCGGTCCCGCTCTGGGGCTTTGGGAGGGTACCTCGGATGGGATGATGGGTTGGTATTTCTTCTTTTGGGGCTTCTTTACCCTTTGTATGTTCATCGGCACGCTTAAGATCAACCGCTCCCTGCAGGTTGTCTTTGGCACCCTCGTTGTACTCTTCTGGTTGCTGGCAATACGCGACTGGGCCGGCAGTGACGTCATCGGCAAGATCGCCGGATGGGAGGGCATCGTCTGCGGTCTCTCCGCCATCTACGCTGCAGTCGCCCAGATTCTCAACGAGGTTTATGGCAGGGTCGTTCTCCCGTTGGGGCCCATCAAAAGGAATTAGGCGGAACAAGAACCACCGGGAGGCGTCAGCAGACGCATCCATACGCACCGCGCAGGAAGGGCCGGCGCCAAAGGCGCCGGCCCTTCCTCTTCTCAGCCCTCTGTACGCAACTCCCGCCACGCACGCTCGACGGTGGAGTAAGTTTGCTACGACCCTGCCGGTGGCATCATCAGCCGGCTCGGCTGGCTTTGGCCCTTTGCGATCGGAAGACCCTCTGGACCACCCCTTTGCCCGGCGCGAACAAGAACGCCACGACGAAGATGGCCGTCGCCACCAACACCATGGCGCCACCCGATGCCACGTTCAAGTAGTAGCTGACGTACAGCCCGACAACCGCCGAGATCATTCCGATGAGTGCCGATACCACCATCATCGCGGGTAACCTGCGGGTTAGCAGATAGGCTGTTGCC
>CAZOJR010000168.1:0-5271 GCA_964580165.1 uncultured Gaiellales bacterium | reverse complement strand
GAATCGGGAGCGCAACATCTGAGTAGCCACGCATGGAAGCCCTGGAAGCATCGCGCTCCTTTCTATCGCGCTTCCGGCCGCGCTGCTGCGTGATGGTGCCCGCTGAGAACGTAACCGGTTATTCTCAAGGGCTTAGCTTCATAGACCGATAGAAATATGCGCAACGAGTTCACAGGACTTACAGAGCAGCCGAAGAGCCACTGGACTTACCGCACAACACATGAACAACCACGGCAAACGGATAGATTGCCAAGCAGAGCGACGGATCTCCCCTCGTTTACAGCTGTATCTACGCAATGCGCTCGTGTCGCTCTCGATCTTGGTACTGGCGACGGTCCTTGCGACCTTCGCCTGCTTGGCAATCTATCCCGCTCAAACTATTGCCACACCTGACAACGACCTGGTGCGAGTCGGTGTTTACGACAATCCGCCCAAGATCTTCACCGATTCTCAAGGCAAACCCGCAGGCATCTTCATCGACATCATTGAGGCCATCGCGGAGAGTGAAGACTGGGAAATCAGCTACGTTCCAGGAACATTCGCGGAAGGGCTGGACCGGCTGGCAGCTGGCGCTATCGACATCATGCCCGACGTTGCCCTCACGGCGGAACGCCGAAACAGATTCTCCTTTCACGACACTCCGGTTCTTTCCTCGTGGTCACAGGTGTACGCACGGGAAGGAAGCGGGATACGGTCGATAGTGGATTTGGGCGGCAAGAAGATAGCCATCCTCACCGGTTCATTGCAAGAGGAGGCCTTTACTCAACTCGCCGGCAGCTTCGGCGCTGAGATCGAGCTCATCTCCGTTCCTGACTACGACGCAGGATTCGCCATGGTCGCCCAGGGCGAGGCCGACGCCGCCGTCACCAATCAGTTCTACGGTTTGGCAAATGCCGAAAGCGCCGGCTTGGAAGACACGGCCGTCGTCTTCGCTCCATCCGACCTGTTCTTCGCTGTGTCCTCGGGTGATCCTCTCGAATTGCTGAATCCGATCGAACATCGCCTTGTAGCTCTCAAGGGCGACTCATCGTCCATTTACTACCAATCACTGAAGCACTGGACCTCCGGCGAGGTACCGTTTGAATTCCCCTCCTGGGCCCGTGCTCTTGTTTGGGCGGTGGGAATTGCCTTATTCGCCACATTCTGCGGCGCGTTTCTCCTCAAGCGTCAGGTAAACACCCGTACGCGAGAGCTAGAAACCGCCGGCACCGAAATGAAGCAGAGGTTGGCAGAACGTAGACAGGTCGAGGCGTCTCTGCACGAAAGCGAGGAGCGTTACCGACGCCTGACCGACAACGCCGCCGACATCGTCTTCCGTTACGATCTCTTCCCGACCGCGGGACTCACCTACATTAACCCCACCATCTACACCGTCACCGGCTACACGCCGGAGGAGTGCTACGCCGACCCCAATCTAATACTCACTATAGCCCACCCTGACGACGCTTATGTGATGACGAAAACCCTGCAAATGCTGAGCCCTCCCAGAGAGCCCGTGATCACACGCTGGATCGGAAAAGATGGCGTCGCCAGATGGATGGAGATCCGCATGGTACCGGTACGCGACGATGCGGGAAGACTCGTAGCTCTGGAGGGTATGGCTCGCGACATCAGCGAACGGAAGCGTGTCGAAGAAGAATATCAAACGCTGTTCCGGGAGATGCTGGATGCCTTCGCGGTGCACGAGATAATCTGCAATGAAGATGGCTATCCGATCGACTACCGCTTCTTGGCAATCAACCCGGCCTTTGAGCGCATGTTCGATCTCAAGGCCGAGGAGGTCTTGGGCCGTACCGTCTTGGAAGTAATGCCGAGCTCCGAGCCCGAGTGGCTCGACACCTTTGCCCGGGTTGTGCAGACCGGCGACCCGATCTTGTTCGAGGCATACTCCGCTCCTGTGGGGAGACACTTCCGGGTCACTGCTTATCGGCCCTCACCGAACCAATTCGCCTGCATACTCTCCGATATCACTGAGCGCATACATGCAGAGAAAGCCCTGCGCGAGCAGGACGAGCAACTTCGTCAGTCGCAGAAGATGGAGGCCATTGGCCGGCTGGCAGGCGGCATCGCTCATGACTTCAACAATCTGCTCACAGCCATCATCGGTTACAGCGACCTGCTTCTACACAACGACACTCTGGTAGACAAACCGGTCTTGGAGGACGTGAAAGAAATCAGACGAGCTGCCGAGCGGGCCGGCGGACTCACACAGCAGATTCTAGCTTTTTCGCGCCGGCAGGTCCTTCAATCCGAGGTGATGTGCATCAATGAGTTGATCAGAGACATAATGCCGCTTCTCAGACGCACCCTGGGAGAAGATATCGAGGTATTCATGTCTCTCGACCCAGACTTGTGGTCGACCGAGATCGATCCTCACCGTTTCACGCAGGTGCTCATGAACCTAGCGCTAAACGCCCGCGATGCCATGCGCGGCGGCGGACGCTTGACCTTCCAGACGGGCAATGTACAGCGACTCGATCACCCCAGTGGAGACGGGAGCAATACCGAACCTGTCGAATATGTGAGCCTTTCGGTCTCCGACACAGGTATCGGTATCGACGTCGACCAGATAGGTCACATCTTCGATCCCTTCTATACAACCAAAGACCCGGGAGAAGGAACCGGCCTCGGACTTTCGATCGTATACGGCATCGTCAAACAAAGCGGGGGCATTATCTCCGTAGAGAGTAAGCTCGGAGAAGGCTCCACCTTCCAGGTCTTTCTGCCTCGAGTCGAAAACAATCCCGCTCTCGAATATAGGCAGGGAACCGGCGGAGAGACCGACCTCCTGCCGGTCCCTCACAACGAACGCATCCTCGTCGTGGAAGATGAAGAGGCCGTACGGGATCTAGTTGAGCGCATTCTCAATGATTTAGGATATACCGTACTCACGGCAAGCGAGGGATCGGAAGCGCTGACCGTACTCAATTCCCTCGATTGTCCGGTGCACTTGCTGATTACCGACGTAGTCTTGCCTAGAGGCATGAACGGCAGCGATGTCGCTCGTGCCGCACGGCTCATTCGTACCGACCTGCCGGTGCTTTTCATATCCGGATATACCCGTGGCATCGTCATCGACGGCGGAGACGGCTGGGAAAGAGTGTATAGCTTGGCGAAGCCCTTCAGTGTCGACGAATTGAAGGCCAAGGTGCGGGAAGCCCTGGCACGATAATCGTGCTGGAAGTGGATCGTCAGCCCCACTGCGGGAGGCATGGAGCATGCGGACCATGAGCGCGTCAACGTTGCTGAGATGGCTGCTCGTACCGGTCATCCTCGTGATAGCCGCCGGTGTTGTGCTGTTCATTTTTGGTGTATCGAGCGGCACAGAGTCGGCGGTGCTGTTTGCGACCCTGAGCGCCCTCTTCTGTTCTGCGCCAGGTCTCATCATCGCTTTTCTGAGCGGCCGCAGCTACATGCTCTCCGGGTCGAGAAGCGTGCTGCTGCTGGGCACAGGCGGGTTGGTGCTTGCTCTTGGCTATCTGGCCGGCGACCCTCTCATGGCCACACCGAACGAAGGAATCACGGTGTGCGACACATGCCTTCTGCTGAGCAGTGGGCTATTTATGGGGAGTGCCATCTGCGCACTCAAACAGAGGCATTCGGATGCCTTCGCCCTTGATCTCGCGCGGCGGATGATCTCTGCGTATACCGGAGCAATAATTGTAGTAGTCGCCATCATCGTAACCACTCTGGCCGGCCTGATCCCCGAGTACGTCATTTCAGGTGAAGGTCCAACCACTTTGCGCCAGACCGTATTGGGCCTTGCCGCAGTGGCATCGCTGGGAGCCTTCGTATTATTCGCGAGCGCCGCTCATAGGTCTTTATCTCGAATGCACGTCTGCGTGGCGGCCGGACTGTGCTCTTTGGGAGTCGGCCTTGCCATCATCGCCCTCACCCAAGCGCCTCCCGGCAGTGCGATGGCTTGGGTCGCCGGAAGCGGTCAATGGTTAGGTGGCCTCTATCTCTTGATAGGAGCCCTCACTCTTGAAAGGCCGGTGAGAGAATGGGCTCTTTCTCTCGAGAGCGCCCTCGGCGCAGTAGAGGATAGGTACCAAAAACTCGTATATATGAATCCCCTCGGGGTTTTGGTGCAGACAAACGGCCGGTGCATGTTCGCCAACCGGGCGCTGGCAGACATCTTGGGCGTCGAGAGCGAAAGGGAACTGATCGGGCATTCTGTCCTCGAATGGGTCGACCAAGAGCAGTGTCCGCACGCACAGGAATACTTCGAACCGGTAAAAGGAGGGACCTCCGGGTCTCCGCACGAGGTCGTAATGATACGCTCCGATGGTACTCCGCTGTTCGCTGAAGTGATATCAATACCAATCGAATTCGGCGGGCATCATGCAGTCCAGGTGTTGGTGAGAGATGCCACTCTGCGCAGAAAGACAGAGGCCGCACTTCGCGCCAGCGAAGAACGATTCCGCACTCTGGTAGAGAGAGCCCCGGTTGGCATCTTGGTTCAAGTCAACGGCACCTTTGTCTACGCCAACGAAGCGGCGGAGAAGCTGTTCAAAGTTAGAGAGGGCACCTCACTATTGGGAGTGCCCGCCAATACTTACGTCCCTCCCGATTATCGCGACCTGGCGGCAGAGAGGATGCGCATCGCGAACGAGGACCGTCGTGAAGTGCCCATGAACGAAGAGGCCATACTCACCCAAACCGGGGATTATCTGAATGTCGAGGTCACAGCCGTTCCCTTGGTTTACGGTGGAGAGAACGGCGCGCTCGTCTTCATGTCAGATATTACGGAGCGCAAGCAAAAAGTTGACGAGGCTACAAGGCTTAATCGCATCTTGGACGGCTCGCTCAACGAGATCTACCTTTTTGACGCCGAATCCTTGCATTTCGTACAGGTCAATCACGGCGCACGCAAGAATCTCGGCTACACCATGGAAGAACTCCGAGAGATGACACCGCTCGACCTCAAGCCATTATTCGACCGGGAGTCTTTCCACGAGATCCTCGACCTGCTTCGGTCGGGTCGCGAACAGGTCATGGTCTTCTTCGCAGAACACCGCCGCAAGAATGGTTCATTTTATCCAATAGAAATACATCTGCAATACACCGCCGACGAAAAGCAGCCAATGTTCGTTGCCATCATAGTGGACATCACAGAGAGAAGACGGGCCGAGGAGGCACTGGCACAGAGCGAGGAGCAACTGCGCCAGTCTCAGAAGATGGAGGCCGTTGGACGCCTGGCCGGCGGCGTGGCCCACGATTTCAATAACCTGCTGACCGCTATCTTCGGCTACAGCGATCTGATACTGG
>CAZOJR010000167.1:0-5335 GCA_964580165.1 uncultured Gaiellales bacterium | reverse complement strand
GAGCCCAACTTCTTTCAGGGCGGAGGAGGCTTCATGGCCTTCAAAGGGCACTTCCTTTGGATCTCCTCCGATCTGAAAAACGGCCTCGAGATATGGAGAAGCGATGACGTGATGGTCGCCAACTCCGATGACACTCCCGACGGCCAGACAACGACATCGAACGGCGAAACGACGGCAACAGGTGTAACTGAGGATCCCGGCGAGGGACTCACCAACAGTTCTCAAACCAATCCCCAAAATAATACCGGGCAGCAAGATGGCCGCTCGAGTGACGAGTCCGCGCCGGAAGATAACCACGGGATCTCGGGCGGATGGATCGCACTCATAGCCGTTCTTGCCGCCGTCGCGGTAGCCGGCCTGGTCGCGACAGCGTACCTCCTTGGCAGAGCACGCCACCCCTGTTCACACTCCAGTTCGCACCCCGCGTCTCAACCGGCAACACCTGCCGGAACACCGCCAGCCAAGGCCGGGGAGGCTCAGGCACCGCCGGCCCAAGCCGAGGAGACTCAGACTGGTCCCCAGTACTGCTCCGGGTGTGGCGCGCCGCTCAATCCAAGCGCGCAATTCTGCGCAGAGTGCGGGCGACGAATCGGAGATTGACCAGGGACCGCCGTCCCTCGCCGGCCAATGCAGACTCCGCGGTTGAGATAGGTTGAGAGATATATGGACAGGAATCTCGATGACGCAAATATGGATTAACAACGTTTTCGTAAGCCTTGGCGGACCGGCTCTCCTCGAGGGGGCGACGCTCGCGATTGAGGCGGGTGAACGGATCGGTCTGGTGGGCCGGAACGGGGCCGGCAAATCGACCCTCCTCAAAATGCTGAACGGCGATGTTCTCCCGGATTCGGGCGAGGTTGTCACGAATCCCGGGATGCGGACCGGTCTCCTCCCCCAGGAGGTGCCTGAGGACCTGCCCGGATCGGTCTACAGCGTCGTAGCTTCCGGCGGACGGCAGCACCTGGAGCTGCTGCGGCAATACCACGATCTGACGGCACGCCTTGCGCACGACAACCACGCCCATACCACCGGCGCCGATCTCCTGAACGCCGGTCTTCCCGGTGATGTTCCTCCCGGTGCTGTTCTTCCCGGCACGGATGCCCCCGGCATGGATGCCCTCAGAGAGCTGGAGAGGGTCCAGCACCGGCTCGAGACATCCGGGGCTTGGCATTTCCACCGGCGAGTGGAGACCGTGATCAGCTGGACCAGCCTGGACGGAAACACCGAGTTCCGGTTGCTCTCTGCAGGTTCAAAACGCCGCGCCTTACTGGCCCGGGCCCTTGCCGGTGAACCCGACGTTCTCCTGCTCGATGAGCCTACTAACCACTTGGATATCGGCTCTATCCTGTGGCTGGAGGAGTTTTTACTCCGATTCAACAAGACCATCGTCTTCGTGACCCACGACCGCGCTTTCCTGCAGCGAATAGCCACCCGGATCGTGGAGATCGACCGTGGCCGTCTCCTGTCGTTTGACTGTGACTACAACACCTATCTGGAACGCCGGCAGTCCATGTGGGACGCGGAGGAAAAGGCGTGGCAGGACTTCGACAAAAAACTGGCTAAGGAAGAGGTCTGGATTCGCCAGGGGATCAAAGCACGACGCACGCGCAATGAAGGCCGGGTACGGGCCCTGGAGCAGCTCCGGCTGGAACGCGAGCAGCGGCGCGAACGGATGGGCAATCCCAAGATCGCCGTCATGGAGGCAAGCCGCAGCGGAAAGCTGGTAGCCGACGCTGAGAGAATCTCCTTCGCCTATGGCGACAAGGCAATACTCAAAGACTTCTCCACCACGATCATCCGTGGGGATAGGATCGGCATTCTGGGTCCCAACGGTTCGGGCAAGACCACTCTGCTCAAGATCCTTTTGGGCGAGCTGACGCCTCAGAAGGGACGGGTCCGCCTGGGTGCAGGACTGGAGGTCGCCTACTTCGACCAGCTTCGGGCGCAACTACACGAGAACCGCTCCCTCAGGGACAACATCGCAGACGGCGGGGAAACGGTCTCCCTGGGCAAAGGGGCGCGGCATGTCGTCGGATATCTCCAAGACTTCCTCTTCTCTCTGGATCAGATCCGGGCGCCCGTCCGCCTGCTCTCCGGTGGCGAGCGTAACCGCCTGCTTCTAGCCAAGCTCTTCAGTTTGCCCTCAAATGTTCTTGTCTTGGACGAGCCGACCAACGATCTCGACGTGGAAACTCTCGCGTTGCTGGAAGAACAGCTCCTCAGCTACGGCGGGACTATTCTGCTCGTGAGTCACGACCGGGCCTTCCTGAACAACGTGGTCACCTCTACCCTCGTCTTTGAGGGTCCGGCACAACTCAGAGAGTACGCAGGTGGATACGACGACTGGCTCCGTCAGCGGCCCGAGCCGGTAGCGCCGCCGGAACCCAAAGCGCCAGGAGCATCAAAAAAGGAGGAGCGGCTTAGGAAAAAGACCTCTTCACTCGCATCGACCGCAACCTCTTCGCCTACCAAGCGGAAGCTCTCCTATAAAGAGGCCGGGGAACTGGAGGCCTTGCCTCGCAAGATCGAGACCCTGGAGGACGAGACGAGCGAAATCATCGTTACCCTGAATTCCTCGGAATTCTATGCCCGCGCAGGTACGGCCGAGATAACCTCGATTAACGCTCGGCTGGAGGATCTCCAGCGGGAGCTAGACAAAGCATATTCGAGGTGGGAAGAGCTTGAGGAGCGCAGCGATTTGCAGTAGATGAAAGAAACGAGCCGCCGAGAGAAACGAGGTGGCCACAATCAACGCCCGCCTCGGGCCGATATTTCCAGCCGGTTGCGCCCCCGCTCCTTCGCCAGGTAGAGGGCCATGTCGGCCCGGCTGATGAGAACCTCGGCCGGTTCCAACCTTCCAACCGTGCCAACTGCGCCACCCGCGCTCACGGTCGCCGAAATGTCGCCTGCCCGTGCGTGTACAGGTTTCTGGGCAATCTCAGTTCGCAACCGTTCGAGAACCAAGCGCAGGTCCTCCTCGTCGGCGTCGGGAACAATCACCAGAAACTCTTCACCTCCAAAGCGGCCGAATACATCATAGGGCCGGAGCGTCCCTTGGCAGCGTGCCACCACCTCGCGCAGTACCATGTCTCCGGCTAGGTGGCCATGGGTATCATTGATGCGCTTGAAGTGATCGATGTCTATCATGCCCACTCCGAGACCGGAATGGTTACGGCCGGCACGGGCAAGCAGCTCGTCCAGTCTCTGGAGTACGGCCCCACGATTGAGGCAGCCGGTCAGAGGATCGGTCCGAGCCTGAAGGGCCAACGCTTCTTGCGTGTGCAGAAGCTTCGCGTTCATCTCGGCCAGCCGCTGAGCGGCTTCCTCAGCGAGACGCATAGCCTCCTTGAGTTCCCGGTTGGAGGTTTCAAGACTATCTTTGGCTTGGCGCAGTTGCTCTTCGGCCAGTTTTCGTTCTGAGATGTCACGCCCGTACACGAAGTTGTATTCACAGCCATCGTGAAAGACGTAGTTGCACACGACCTCGATTGGAAACATCTCTCCGGACTTGGTGCGATGAGCCGTCTCCAGAATGAGAGAGCCCTGTTCGCGTATCTCCTGCCACAATTCTTCCCAGCCGTCAGGGGTGAGAAGTGGATCAAGAGCGAAGACGGTCATGTCAAGAAGTTCCTCACGGGAGTAGCCATGACGCCTGCAGTTGGAATCGCTCACGTAGAGGAGACGGCCATCGGGTGCGATCCAATGGATGAGATCGGCGGCCTGATCGACAGAAACCTGGGTGAGACGGAGAGCGCTCTCCGTCCTGCGATCTTCAGTGATGTCGTTGATCACGTAGCCGAGGGTGCAGTGATTCAGCCGCCCCACAGCGAATGTATCCGTTCGAAGTATCCGCGCGTCACCATCCGGACGTTTCCAGGAGAATTCCGTCCGCGCCCGCAGCCGGGGCGAGGCGGGATTACGCATACCCTCCCGGATGAGGGCTTTGACCAGGGGTTTGATGCTGGTTGCCCCCGGACTATCCGCTTCGACATGAGCGTCGTAGATCTCCCACACCGGCCGGCCCAGAGCGGCGCGGCGCGATACCCCGGTTGTCTCCTCCATGGCCCGGTTCCATTCGGTAATGCGCCCCGCCTCACTCACGAGAACCAGACCTTCGGCCAGATGCTCGATGACGGCGTACGAAAAGGCAGCATCCGCGATCCGGTTTACGGTGGCTATTATCCCCGGCGATTCCCCATTCTTGGTAACGACTTCCGGAAGCTTGGAAATCACGGCTCGCCCTCCCCAATCTGCTCTCAGTGCTACTGATCCGCATCTTCCGGTCCCACCGCCCGGGTTCAGAAGATATATCGACAGACCGCCGCCTACATTTAGAGCTCATCAAGGAATTAGCGCCGCCGCAGAGAGCGTGCGGGCAAAGAGACGTTGCGAGCATTGGCGAATGATGCCCCATCAGCCGGTTGCAGCGCCATTAGCCGGTTTGCGGCACCACAAAATAACCGGTTTGCGGCACCACCGGCTGGTTTTTGGCACCATCGCCCGGAGACCTTGCGACATATAACCCGATCGTGGTCGCGCTTAAAAACCTCCGAGCAATGGCGTCACGGACGGACTTCTAAATCACGGTAGGAGTACCCCTAGCCTAATGCGATATCTCCAGTGATCCCGCGAGATACTAGGTGGTGTACTTACTGGCGTCTCCCACAATATAGTGGAAGATAGGCCTCGTGACATTTCTGAAAATCGTCGGACAATGCTTGAGTCCTTTTGGCACGTAGATAATACAGCTCTTAGTAAGAATATACTTCTCATCATCTAGCCAGAATTCTACTTCACCGCACAACTCTGTGGGGTCATCTGGATTAGTGCCAAACAGGGTAATTATCTCGTCAAACTCGTGCGAATGAGATTTGGCTTCCATTACAACTTCTTCTGAATTAGGCCACTGCCACGCACAATCAGTAAAGAAGGGAATTCCACTTATCTTATTATTATCTAACCTATAGAGCAGTGTGCCAATACTATCTCTCTCAGTGTTGAAATCGGTCATAATGAGTTTTTCATACTTCTTTTCAGTCATGTCACCTTTTCCCCTTGAGACGGTTAGAGTTTGTCCTTTCCAACTTCTTTCAAGCTCCGATTTGGAACTCCTTCGCCGGACGGACCACAGCGATCCGCGAAAACACCGATATCCACCGGCACGCCCACCTTTGAACTTCCCGGCGGTCCGGTACGCATCGAGGCTGACACGCACCGAAGCAGGTACAAAACACCTACTCCCCGGCTAACTCACCGAAAGCAAGAGCGCTATCTTAGACCAAAAGCCCGGACCAGGTGGGCGCCAGGATCGCCGCGCTCTATGCCGTGCTGAACG
>CAZOJR010000166.1:0-5359 GCA_964580165.1 uncultured Gaiellales bacterium | reverse complement strand
TCCGGCCGGTGAAGCCCGTAATCGTGTCATAAACCATGATGGCCGAAGGTTCCTTGGTCTTCCATGCCACCACGCCCTCTCTGATGGAAGGCTTGGAGTTGCCGGCGATGTTATTGGTGAGCGAGGTGGTAGTACCGGTCGCGATATCGTAAAACTTGATCTGGTAGGTGGGCCAAACGTCAGGAGCCGAAGACGACCAGATGTCGTGCGACGACCACACCACCTGTCCAGAATCGATCCGTGGATCTTCGTTGCTTTTGGTGGCGTCAGCTATTGTCGTGATCTCTTGGGTGGAAAGGTCGTAAAGGACGATCTCGGAGCCTCCACCGGTATCCGCGGGTTTGGTGCACACCACGTACTTGCCGGAGATATCTGGATCCCGGTAGCCGTCGCCTTCGATTATGCAGGTCGTGGTGCCTGATTCGATGTCGTGGAGGTAGATGCCCGGCTTGGCCGCTGTGCCTGTCATATCCTTCTCCCACACAATGCGGCCGTCATCTACTCGCGGGTTCCAGTCGTTGTTATCGCCTGTAGAACTGTTGTAGGTAATCTGGCGGACGGTGCTGTTTCCTGTGTCGTACAGGTAGATATCGTCGTAGGCGCCCGCGCGCCCTCCCTGGTATACCACCCAGGGACCATCCGCAGACGGGTTGTAGTACTTGCCGGCAAGGCCGGTGGAGATGACTGTGTTGACGCCGTTGACCAAGTCGAAGATATACATGTTCGAGTATCCACCCGACTTCGCTCCCGTCCAGGCCAGATTGTTGCCGGTTACGGAGACGAAAGAGGGTGTTGCTCCCGACACGGGCGTGGGTATGGTGCGGACCTGCCAGGCCTCGTCTGCCGGCTCATCTTCGGCAAAGGCTGCTCCGGTCGTACCGCAGAACAGCATAGCCGCACACAGGGCGACAAGCCATAGTACGAGCGTTCTCTTTCTCACCGCACACCCCCGGGGCTGCTGTTCGTCGGATCCCTGTCCATCCGCTCCATTGTCTCGCCTAGTCGAGCACGGGGTCAATACCTGTTGATTTGCTACCAAGGTAGCATCTTGTACGCTTGTTCACTCGTCTGGGATATCGGCAGGGACCGGGTCGAACTTCATGGCCTTGACGTATTCGCTCTGGAAATCGGGGTTGGTGGCCAACTCAATGAACTCCACCTTCTCGGCTGCCAACACGGCTTCCCGGCGCTTTTCGAGGTTGATGAGGGCAAAGCGGGCTCCGTCTCCGGCTGCATTCCCGACGGAGACGACTGTCTCAGGATCGCAGTCCGGCAACATCCCTATGGCAAGGGCGTGATGCTTGTCGATGTACGTGCCGAAGGCACCCGCCAGAATCACCCGGTCCGGCTTCTCCACTCCGTACGTGCGTAGCAGTATCTCAGCCCCGGCTCTGAGTGCGGCTTTTGCCAGCTGTATAGCCCGTATATCCTTGAGCGACACTGTGATGGGGCGACCGATAGCCGTCTCTTCAGCCTTCGCGATAACAAATTTGCGAGGCCGTTCATCCTCAAAAATCACCCGCTCGTGAGACATGTCGGGATTGAAGCCACCACCCGGCAGAATTAACCCGGCCTTCCGCATCTCCGCAGCGGCCTCAATAATCCCTGACCCGCAAATGCCGCGAGCGCCCATCTCCTTCGCAGGGTGGGCCGTGTTCCAACCGTCGGTTCCTATTACCTTGAAACGCACGTCGAGGGTATCAGGATCGATCCGGATCCGTTCGATGGCTCCGGGCGCGGCACGCATGCCGAACTCCAGATGAGCTCCCTCGAGCGCGGGTCCCGTCGCGCACGATGTAGAAAACATCCGCTTTCGATTTCCCAACACCAGCTCACCGTTGGTGCCTATGTCGATGAGGAGGAGCGCTTGATCTTGGTTGTAGGGCTCTTCGGCGATGATGACAGCTACGTTATCGGCGCCGACAAACCCGGCCTCGACCGGGAGGACATGCAGGCGGCATCCTGCGTGGAATCTCAGGCCTATATCCGATGCTCTGGCATTGACTGCGCCGTGGACAGCGGGAGCAAAAGGCGCAGACCCAAGCGCGCGTGAGTCGAGCCCCAGAAATAGATGGTGCATCGCGGTGTTGCCTACCATGACCACGTCGAGGATATCCTCAATGGTGCCCCCGGCCTGCTCCACGGCCTTCCGGGCCAGATCGTTGATCTCCATGATCACCGCGTGCTGCAACTCCACGAGTCCGTCAGGGTCGCGAGTGGCATGGTGGAGGCGGGCGATGACGTCGTCGCCAAAGGCCACCTGGGGGTTCATCGATGACTCTGTGGCCAGGACGTCGCCGGTCGCAAGATCTGTGAGGTACGCAGCGATGGTGGTTGTGCCCACGTCGACGGCTAGCCCAAGAATCTGACCCTGATTGGCCGCGGGACGGACGTCCACTATGGTTCCGTGCCCTTCTTCGCACTGCCACACTATCACGGTGAGTTCCCAGCCAGCCTTGCGGACTATGCCGGGGAGAGTTTGGAGGACACCGAAATCAAGGGTGAGTCCAACCAGGCTGTGTTGCCGCTCAAGAGCGGTCAGCAATCGTTCTGCGTCGGCCTCGGCATCCTGTAGCGTCGGGGCTTCGAGCGTGACGTGGTAGGACTTGACGGCCGCATTGAGAGGCACGGTTCGCTTGCCGGCGGCCTTGCGGACCACCTGCTGTGTTCTTCGGCTCTCTTCGGGCACAAAGACTTGCACGTCGCCTGTGATGAGGGTCTGACATGCCAGTCGCATCCCCGCGGCGATGGCTTCCTGCCCCAGGGCCTGGATCTCGATGTCGGTGGGAGCGGTAACGCCTGGTGGGGCGGCATCTGCGCCGGCGAAAGCCGGCGCAGATGCCGCCTCTACCTCGGTGACCGGCGGCGATTCGATGCGCACCCGGCATTTCTTGCAGACGCCTTTACCCCCGCAGGCGCTTTCTATCTCTACTCCCAGTCCTCGTGCGACCGACAGCAGGTCTTGCCCGGCTTGCGCCGGGCCTCGTCTACCCGAGGGCTGAAACGTGACGCGATATTCTTTAGCGGACACCGTATTCTCTAGACTCCTAGACTCGTATCGGCCGGGTTCTATTGATCAACCAAAGTCTACACGCAGCCCGCATATCTTGTTTGTACTTAGATCCTACTCGAATCCTACTCGAGGCCCAACCGCTCAGCTTCCTCAGGTTCCTGAGCTTTCAGCAGTTCGAAATCCGCGTATTGCGTGATTATGTTGAAACTCGCGAGAAGCGTCATAAACTCGGCGTCGACGTCCGTGTCCAGATAGGCGTTGTAGCTATCTAGATAGGTTGTATACCAGTCTTCATCCACGAAACCGCCTAGCTGCGCAGATATCTTGTCTTGTGCCGAGGTTTTGTCTGAGTCGCTCATCGCGGCCATAATCCTGCCCTGCTCAATGAACAGCTGGACGTACTTCTCTTTGAGAGTTTCTACATCAGACTGGATGGTGGCCGGGTCAGGTTGGCCCGCGAGCAGGCCGTTAAGTTCTTGAATGGCCTCCGACCAGGTGGTGAGCACGGTGTCTGCCAGTTCACTCCACCCCACATCCTCGACGGTCGTGGTAGATGTGATCTCACCGGCGGTCGTCGAAGCCTCGGTTTGAGACTCGCCGCCGCATCCGACCGTTATAAATCCCAGACACAGCAGCAGGCAGGCAAGCAGTAGGCAGGCAAGCACTGGGCCGGATACGGGCCGGAGCCCGCCGCGGAGGAGATGCCGGCGGTGGAGATGGTCTGCCATAACTTGCCCCTTCATGAGAGATTGTGCTTACGAAACGCCGGCCATCGTATCAGGGCCGCTATCACGACGCTACAGAATCACAAGGCCATATTGTGACTTTACGGCCAGTATCCGGAGGACGGCTTCATCGAGCCTTGACTCACTCAAGCGCCCTACCTGCACAGCCTCAGCTATGGCATCGATCATTGCCATCTGGTGTTCGAGAGTGCCGGTGGAGATCAGCAGATCACAGCCGGCGTTGAGTGCGGAGACTGCGAGATCTCCGATGCTGCCGGCGTCTTCAGCTAAGGCATCGGCCGAGGCACCATCAACGCGGATGCCGGCCGCTGCCATCTCGAGGTCGTCCGCTACGGCCAAGCCAGTGAAGCCCAGTTGTTCTCTGAGAAGCTCATTGACAATGAGGCTTGAGAGCGATGCGGGCCGCTCCGGATCGTACGCTGCTGCCACGATGTGGGAGAGCATAACTCCTTCAGCCCCGGCGGCAAAGGCAGCCTCGAATGGAGGGAGATGGACGGTTTCAAACTCGGTCTTACCGGCCTGAGATATGGCGGCTTCACCGTGCGTGTCGCCCGATGCGCTGCCGTGCCCGGGGAAATGCTTCACCACGGAGATCAACCCGGACTGTGAGAAGGCATCCGTTACCGCGCCGGCAAAGTCCGCGACCAGTTCGGGATTGTCGCCATAGCTCCGCGAGTAAAGAAAGGATGTTGCATCAGAGACCACGTCGGCCACCGGGGCGAGGTTCATATTTACGCCCAACGCCAGAAGAGCAGCGGCGGTTGCGCCTGCCAGCCGGCGTGCTTCCACCGGCGACGAGTTGTCGCCGAGATCTCTCGCGGCCGGAACGGTCGGGGCTCCTGAGTGGATACGCTGGACGGAGCCTCCCTCCTGATCCACGGCGATAAACAATCCGATTTCCGAGCCGCCTGCCGTTGCGGTCTGTTGGAGTGCCGAAGTCAAGGCTGCCAGTTGAGATGGACTTTCTATGTTGCGTCCAAGGAGAAGTAGTCCGCCCGGCGGGTTCTCCTCCAGCAGTTGCCGGGTGGCGGGCAGGAGCGTGGAACCCTCGAAAGTAAGCAGTAGAACCTGGGCGGCCTTATCACGGAGGGTCAGTTTTCCCAGCATCATCTCTTCTGGGGTGGGTTGGGTGGTGGTTGTCGATTGGGATGTCGCCGGTGTGGGCAAGGTCGTGGTGTTCGCAACGGACGTCGGGGTGAGTGTGCTCCCGGGCTTTGTGCCGGAAGCCGTTTCCGCCGGGTCGCTGCACCCTTGCGCCGCAAGGGCGGGGAGGAGGAGCGCGATAACAATGGCAATCGCGAGTCTGATGCCGCATAACTTCATCAAACCAGCATACCTCTCCGCGGTACGTTCCGGTGATCGTGCGAGTGGTCTCGATGCTGCCCGGACATCCTGATGCTGTGCCGGACGGTTAGAGCTATGCGGCCCTGGCGCTTGAACGGACCCTCCTGCTACAATTCAAACAAGCGTAGAAAGGAGGTGGTCCAAATAGACAGTTTGCCTAACAAGCGCAGCGGCCATTGGACCGGAGGTGGTGATAGCCTTTAGTCGTTGGGATTCCCGACTGACGCCTGCCAACGGCGCCTTCGGGGTCGCAGCG
>CAZOJR010000165.1:0-5425 GCA_964580165.1 uncultured Gaiellales bacterium | reverse complement strand
GACCCGGAAGATCAAGCGTGGCGGGAAGGTATGGATCAACGTCTTTCCCGACAAGCCCATCACGAAGAAACCGGCCGAGACCCGTATGGGCTCTGGCAAAGGCTCGCCCGACCAGTGGGTGGCCGTTATCAGACCGGGCCGGGTGATGTTTGAGTTGGCGGGTGTCCCCGAGGAATTGGCCAAGGAAGCCATCCGTGTGGCGGCACATAAGCTTCCTGTCAAGTGCAGGTTCGCGACCAGGGAGGACGGGGGCATTGAAGGCTAAGGACATCATCGAACTCGCCGACGAAGAACTGGCCCAGCGTCTGAAGCAATCGCGCGAGGAGCTGTTCAATTTACGGTTCCAGCATGCGGCAGGCCAGTTGGACAACACGAGCCGCCTCCGCCAGGTCCGGCAGGACATCGCTAGGATCATGACGGTGCAGTCTGTAAGAGAACGGGCGAGGGAGCTCTAATGGCCGAACAGCAAACCGCAAGGCAACGAGAACGGCAAGGTGTGGTTGTTTCCGACCGAATGGACAAGACCATCGTTGTGGAAGTGAGCGCGGTAAAGCCGCATGTTCAATACAAGAAGGTCGTTCGCAAGACCAGTCGTCTTAAAGCCCACGACGAGCAGAATGAGGCTCGGATCGGCGACACTGTTCTGGTGCGTGAGTGCCGGCCTCTCTCTCGGGACAAGACTTGGCGCCTGATCAAGGTGCTTGAGCGGGCCCAGTAGCCCTGCTGCGGAAGATGGGTGAAAAACGATGATACAGGTTGAGACAAGACTGAAAGTCGCTGATAATACCGGCGCGCGGGAGCTGCTCTGCATTCGCATCAAAGGCGGGTCACAGCGCCGCTACGCCGGAGTAGGCGACATCATAGTGGGGGCTGTCAAGGAAGCCACCCCGGGTGGCGCCGTCAAGAAGGGCGACGTCGTTCAGGCAGTCGTTGTGCGTGTGAAGAAGGCATATGGTCGTCGAGATGGTACGTATATTGGCTTCGATGAGAACGCCGCTGTCTTGATCGACCGCCAGATGAACCCGCGTGGCACCAGAATCTTTGGCCCTGTAGGCCGGGAGTTGCGCGAGAAAAATTTTGCGAAGATCATCTCGCTGGCGCCGGAGGTGTTGTGATGGCGCAAGTTCCTGCACAGAGCAAGAAGTTCAGGGTCAAGAAGGGCGACACTGTCGAGGTTGTCCAAGGGAAAGAAGCCGGGAAGCGGGGCAAGGTCCTGAGTGTCCTGGCAGATGATGAACGGGTTGTAGTAGAGCGCGTCAACTTCATCAAGCGGCACGTCCGGCCGTCGAAGAAGACTCCGCAAGGCGGAGTAATCGAGCGTGAAGCCGGTATGCACATCAGCAACGTGAAACTCGTTTGCCCCAGCTGTAACCAGGCCGTACGTGTTGGCGTGCGCATGGAGGGCAAGGATAAGATCCGGTACTGCAAGAAGTGCAACGTTCAGGTGGATAAGGGTTAGCGATGGCAGTTCCTAGACTCAAAGAGAAATACCTAACGGATATCGTACCGGCCATGCGTCAGCAGTTCGGGTACAAGAACATAATGCAGGTGCCCAAGGTGACCAAAGTCACCCTTAATATGGGCATCGGCGAGGGTACACATGACGCCAAGGTGCTGGAGGAAGCGGCGCTGCAGCTGGGCCAGATCACGGGTCAGAAGCCACAAGTGAGACGGGCGCGCAAGTCTGTAGCCAACTTCAAGCTACGGACCGGCATGCCTGTGGGCTTGCGTGTTACGCTACGGGGTGATCGCATGTACGAGATGCTTGACCGGCTCATGAGCATCGCTCTGCCTCGCATCCGAGACTTTAGGGGCGTGGCACCTAGCAGCTTCGACGGCCAAGGCAACTACAACCTGGGCGTCAAAGAGCAGATCATTTTTCCCGAGATCGACTACGACAAGATCGATCGTATTCGTGGTCTCGACATTGCCATCACCACCACGGCAAGTACCGACGACGAGGGACGGGCACTCCTCAAGTTGATGGGCATGCCTTTCCGCGAGAGCTGAAGGATAGGAGCATCAGCGCATGGCAAAAAAATCAATGATAGCTAAGGCACGGCGCCCGCAGAAGTATGCAGTCCGGGCACACAGCCGCTGCCTTCGCTGCGGCAGGCCGCGCGGTTATGTTCGCCGCTTTGGCCTGTGTCGTATCTGTCTTCGTGAGCTGGCCCACCAGGGATTGATACCTGGGGTCACCAAGTCGAGCTGGTAGGAGGGGTCATGTCACAAACCGATCCCATCGCCGATATGCTGACCCGCATACGGAATGCCAACAAAGCGCTTCATGCGCAGGTCGAGATGCCGGCATCCGCACAAAAGGTGGAGTTGGCCCGTGTTCTCAAAGGAGAGGGCTACATTGCTGGCTACTCGGTGGCTAAAGAAGGCTGCTTGGACAAGCTGGTGGTCGAGCTCAAGTACACCGACGGCCGTCGCCGCGTCATTTCGCAGGTGAAAAGGGTCAGCAAGCCGGGCCGCCGCATCTATGCCAAGAAAGACAACCTCCCCAGAGTCCTTGGAGGGCTGGGTACGGCTGTCATCTCCACGTCGCGTGGTTTGATGACCGCTCGTGAGGCTGAGCGGCTGGGTGTGGGCGGCGAAGTCGTCTGCTTTGTCTGGTAGTGATATGTCTAGGATAGGTAGAGCACCCATAACTGTCCCAGCCGGCGTGGACATCACGATCGCCGGAAACAACGTAGCCGTCAGGGGCCCCAAGGGGGAGCTGTCTCTCGATGTCCACCCCAGCATGCAGGTGGTCTTAGACGGAGGCGTCATGACCGTCAGCCGGCCCGATGATTCGGGCCCCAACCGTTCTTTGCACGGTCTTACCCGCACGTTGCTGTCGAATATGGTCACTGGGGTTACCACCGGTTTCGAGAAGAAGTTGGAAATCCAGGGTGTTGGCTACAGGGCTTCCAAGAAGGGCGTAGACCTGGAAATCCTGGTTGGCTACTCTCACCCGGTCGTAGTTGTACCGCCGGAGAACATCGATTTCGAGGTGCCTGTGCCGACACAGATCGTGGTCAGGGGCATCGACAAGCAAAGAGTTGGCCAAGTGGCCGCCGAGATCCGAGCCATCCGGAAGCCGGAGCCCTACAAGGGCAAGGGGATCCGTTACGAAGGCGAAGTGGTGCGGCGCAAGGTTGGCAAGCGGGCTTAGGAAGAGGATAGCATGAGCATTCAAGACAGCCAGAACTCGATGCGGATACGACGCGCCACCCGCGTGCGTAGCAAAGTGCGGGGCACCGTCGATCGTCCTCGTCTTTCCGTCTTCCGGTCCAACAGGGCTATTTGGGCGCAGGTCATTGATGACGGCAGCGGTCGTACGCTGGCCAGCGCCGGCAGTGCGCACGTGACCGAGAAGGGTCTGACGAAGAAGGATCAGGCTGCCAAGGTCGGCGAATTGCTGGCCGAGCGGGCCAAGGCTGCCGGTGTCGAGCGGGTAGTGTTTGATAGGGGACCGTATCTGTACCACGGTCGAGTAAAGGCTCTGGCAGATGGTGCCCGCCAGGGCGGCCTGGACTTCTGAGGGAGAGAGAGGTAGCACTTTGGCACAGATCAAGGCAGATGCGCTTAACCTGGAGGAAAGCGTTATACATATCAACCGGGTGGCTAAGGTCGTCAAGGGTGGCCGGCGCTTCTCGTTTACTGCGCTGGTAGCGGTCGGCGATCGTGAGAGCACAGTCGGCATTGGCTATGGCAAGGCCAAAGAGGTGCCCTTGGCCATTCAGAAGGCGATAGAAGACGCACGGAAGAATCTGTTCGTAGTGCCCAAGCATGGATCGACCATCACCCATGAGGTCCTCGGCCATTACGGGGCGGGTCGCGTGATCATGCGGCCTGCTTCTGCAGGCACGGGTGTCATTGCAGGCGGTGGAGTGCGTGCTCTTCTGGAATTGGGTGGAGTTCGCGACGTTCTGACCAAGTCTCTGGGTACGACCAACCCCATCAACATGGTGAGGGCGGCCGAGCAGGGGCTTCGCGCCCTGCGCCGGCCTGAGGATATTGCACTCCAGCGGGGTAAGACTGTGCGTGAGGTCGTGGGCAAGACCCCGATCGAAGAACCGGCTTCTGCGGTGGCCGAGCCTGCAGTGGTTGAGCTTGCGGCGACTGAATCCCCGGCGGCTACTCCGGCCGGAGAGTGACCCGATGCTGAAGATTACACAGGTTAAGAGTCGTATCAACCGTAAGAAAGACCACAAGGCCACGCTCGATGCTTTGGGCATCAGCCGTATGGGCCAAACCGTGTATCACGAAGATACTCCGGCCATCCGCGGTATGGTACAGAAGGTCTCGTACATGCTCGAGATCGAAGTGGTTGACATCAAGGACGAAGGATAGAGATGGGAGACATCTTCCTGCACAATCTGAAGCCCGCTCCTGGATCTCGGCGTGGTAAGAAACGCGTAGGCCGGGGTGAGGGTTCTGGTCTGGGCAAGACGGCGGGCCGGGGCAACAAAGGCTCGAAACAGCGATCTGGCGGACAGATATCGCCTCGCTACGAGGGTGGGCAGATGCCTCTGCATATGAGACTGCCCAAACTGCGTGGTCCGTTGGCCAAGACGGCTATGCCCATCGGGCCGTTTCGCACGTACATGACGCCGGTCAACCTGTCACGCCTAGCAGTATTTACGGCGGGAGAGGTAGTGTCACCGGAAGCGCTTCTGGAGAAGGGCATCATCAAGAAGGCGGATGAGCGGATCAAGATCCTGGCGACTGGTGAGCTGGCGCAACCTCTCACCATTAAAGCCCATGGTTTCAGCGCCACCGCCGTAGCCAAGATCGAAGCCGCCGGTGGCACGGCGGAAGTAATCCAGTAACGTGCTGAACGACGACTTGCGGACCGTAGGGGTGAGAACCTGATGTTCCAGTCTCTGCTGAATGCCTGGAAGCTGCCGGAACTTCGCAAGAAGCTCCTGTTCACGGCACTTATTATCGCGATATACCGGCTGGGATGTTATGTCCCGGTGCCGGGGGTCGACGTGCAGTCGATCAACGAGATGTTCAACGTTGGAGGGGTATTCGATTTCTACGACCTCTTCGCCGGTGGCGGTCTGCAGCGCGTGGCTATTTTTGCCATGGGCATCATGCCCTACATCACTGCTTCCATCATCATGCAGCTGCTGACTTTGGTGAGTCCGCGACTAGAGGCCCTCATGAAGGAGGGACCCTCCGGGCAGAAAAAGGTCAACCAGTACACCCGGTATTTCACTGCCGGCCTGGCTCTTATCGAGGCTGTCGGTTTCGTCTTCTTGTTCCGAAGCTATGGCGCCTTCCCGCCGGAGGCTCCACTCAACGCAATGCGCTTCTTTCTCATTGTGTTGACGCTCACGGTAGGGGCGGTCCTCGTTATGTGGCTGGGCGAACTTGTGACACAGCGCGGTATTGGCAACGGCATTTCGCTTATGATCTTCGCCAGCATCGT
>CAZOJR010000164.1:0-5425 GCA_964580165.1 uncultured Gaiellales bacterium | reverse complement strand
GGCCACACCATTGAAGAAGATGATATCCGAAGCCGACACCCGCGCTCCGGCGCGCGCGTTCACGTGTGCTGCCAGTGCCTCCCGAACCTCGAGGAACCCCTCGGTGGGGCAGTAACCCCACGATTCATCCATCTCAACCACATCATGAAAGATCTGGCGGATCCACGGAGCGACCGTTTCGCCTTTAGCGATCGGATCGCCGATATTCTCCCAAGTGATCTCCACCCCATGCTGACGCACCAAGTCACCGAATTTGACAATGTCGCGAATAGCGTACGACAGGTGCGCGGACGAGGGGCTGACTAGATTCGCCCTCATCAGTTCTCCCTGAATACGTGGATACGAATTTTTGAGTATACAGGAGCATCCCGCATCCGGAGACGCGGAGAGGAGAGCATGGATAGAAAAAGGTATGGACAGAAAAAAGGGAGCGAACGAACGGCTGTTGGGTTACGATTTGAAGTTATTGACTGCTACGCTGGGAAGTTACATGGATCGTTCAATGCAGAACATGCTCTTGACCGTCACAGCCCTGACCGGGTTCGTGGCCACCTTCATCGGTTCAGCGATCAACATCGCTCTGCCTTTGATCCAGTCTGAGTTCCATGTGTCGGCGGTCACCTTGGGCTGGATATCCCTCGCATACGTACTGGCAACCGCCGCCGCCCTCATGCCCGCGGGACGGTTCGCGGACATCTACGGTCGCAATCGCGTCTATCTGGCTGGCCTCGTGACCTTCACGCTCTTCTCCTTCGCAACCGCTCTCGCGCCAACGGCAACAGCGCTAATCATCTTACGCGCACTGCAGGGCCTATCATCCGCCCTTCTATTCTCCACCACCACCGCCATGGTCATCCTTTCGCACCCGCCTGAGATTCGCGGGCGAGCCCTGGGAATACAGGTCGCCGGTGTTTACCTGGGGCTGACTTTGGGTCCGGTGCTCGGAGGCATCCTCACTCACCACACCGGCTGGCGAGGTCTGTTTGTGGTGGTCGGGGTCATGGGCGTCCTGAACTGCGTACTTCCCTTCTGGAAACTCCGCAAAGTGGACTGGCGGGAGCCCAGACAGGCCGGTTTTGACATCGTTGGCTCCTGCGTCTGGGCCGCTGGCCTCTCTGCCCTCTTGCTGGGATTTTCGTACCTACCGGGACTGTTGGGAGCGCTTCTTATCGCTGCCGGAGTGGCGGGGCTCCTGCTCTTCTTTTGGTGGGAGACAAGAGCCGCCGACCCGATCTTCAATCTCGATTTGCTCCGGCGCAACCGCGTATTCGCCTTCTCCAACATCGCTTCATTTATCAACTACAGTGCCACCTTCGCCATGACGTTCCTCATGAGCCTCTACCTGCAGTACAACCGTGGCCTCGACGCTCAGACGGCAGGTTTTATACTTGTCACGGGGACATTTCTCCAAGCCGTACTCTCTGTCGGAGCAGGCCGGCTTGTTGACCGAATACAGGCCCGTTACGTAGCCACGGTGGGTATGGGACTATGCGTTCTCGGACTTCTCGCGTTTGTGTTCGTCGGCGAGAGTACTCCCTACTGGTTCATCATCATGGGACTCTGTGTGCTGGGGATTGGCTTTGCCCTTTTCGCTTCGCCGATTACTCACACCATCATGGGCAGCGTCGAGAAGCGCTACGTGGGTGTGGCCTCGGCCACACTCGCTACCATGCGGGTGGCAGGCCAGAGCATTAGCACAGGAGTGGCCACTCTGGTGTTAGCGGTGCTCGTCGGCCGACACGCCATCGAGCCGGCTGATTATGGCAATCTTTTGACGAGCGTGCGTGTTAGTTTCGCCATATTCGCAGTCTTGTGTGTGTTTGGCGTCATGGCATCATTGGTGGGGCCAGGCAAAGGAGAAACAAACGAGCGGCAAACCGCAACCCCGGCGTCACGCCTTGAATGAAGTCCACATGCTTCCGGCACCCTTCACACTTGAGAGATTCTTCGCCCGGCACGAATTCAGTGCCCGCTATCTGCTTTCCACCTCCGATTGCCAGGGTCCGGCAATGGCCGAGTTGGTGGCCGGAGCAGACGAAGATCTCCGCGCCCGTTGGCACTGTCTCCATCTTGGCTACACTGAATCCCAGGGACTGCCCGACCTGCGGGCTGAGATAGCCGGGCTGTACGACACAGTCGAAGCAGACGAGATCCTGGTGTCCGCACCGGAGGAAGCCATCTTTCTGGCGATGAATGCCATACTCGCGCCCGGCGATCAGATGGTATGCACGTTCCCCGGATATCAGTCTCTGTACGAGGTGGCCCGCACCATAGGCTGTGACATCGCCTTGTGGCAACCTAAGGAAGAGGATACGTGGCACTTCGATCCTGCGGACCTGGAAGCTCTGCTGCGCCCTGATACGAAGCTGGTGGTGTGCAACTTCCCTCACAATCCTACCGGTGCCCTGCCCTCACACGCCGACTTTGACCGCGTGATCGCGGCCACCGCGCGCACCGGAGCCTGGCTGTTTTCGGACGAGATGTACCGCCTGCTGGAGCCAGACCCCGAGATCCGCCTCCCGGCCGCCGTCGACCGGTACGAGCGCGCGGTATCGCTCGCAGGGATGTCAAAGTCGTTTGGACTTGCAGGCCTGCGTATCGGCTGGATCGCCGCCCACGACCATTCTCTACTCGAACGAATGAAGACCCTGAAGGACTACACCACCATATGCTCCGCCGCTCCCAGTGAACTCCTGGCTCTGATGGCTTTGCGCACGCGCGACGATATACTCGCAACAAACCGCGACCGGGTGCAGCGTAACAAGCGGACGGCGGAGGAGTTCTTCGCCCGGCATTCTTCGCTTCTCACCTGGACACCACCGCAAGCAGGAACGATCTGTTTTCCGCGTCTTCTGCACAACCAGGATCGGGCAACCGGCGGCAGTAGCCGCCAGAACCACTTCGGCACCGGGGCGCCCGTGGGAGCGGAGGCCTTCTGCGCCCACGTTCTGCGTGATGCCGGCGTGCTTCTCTTACCCTCGACTGTCTACGGATACGGTGACGACCACTTTCGCCTGGGTTTGGGCAGGGAGGATTTCACCACCGGGTTAGAGGTGCTGGACGCCTATCTTGCCGGACAGGCGCTATAATCCTCTGCTCCTTCCGAGGATCGTCCAACTCCTTCGAACGATTCTCCCGAAGAGTAGCATTAGAAGAGCAGCTTACCCCCATCCAGTGAGGAGCCCGAGGCTTCATGCCGCCTGCAGAAACGACAAATCAAACTGAGCGCATACGCAACGTGGCCATCATTGCCCACATCGACCACGGGAAGACTACGCTCATCGACTCGATCTTCCGGGCGGCCCGCGTGTTTCGAGACAACCAGCATGTCGAAGAACGGGTCATGGACAGTTACGACCTGGAGCGCGAGCGGGGAATCACCATCCGCTCAAAGCACTGCACAGTGGAATGGAACGGGTATCTCATCAATATCGTCGACACCCCCGGCCATGCCGATTTTTCAGGCGAGGTTGAACGGGTTCTCTCCATGGTCGACTCAGTGCTCCTGCTGGTCGACGCCAATGAGGGCCCCATGCCCCAGACCCGCTATGTCCTCATGCGGGCTTTACGCCTGGGATTGCGCCCCATCGTGGTGGTCAACAAGATCGATCGGCCCCATGCGGATCCTCACGGCGCTCTCGACAAGACCTTCGACCTCTTTCTCGAACTGGGGGCAACCGACGAACAGGCCGATTTCCCCGTGGTGTACGGATCGGCACTCGAAGGGTGGATTGTTCACGATCCCGAAAGCGACCCCCACGAAGGCATGGACGCTCTTTTTGAGACTATTGTGAAAGAGGTACCGCCACCCCAGGCTAAAATCGACGCGCCCTTCCGTATGCAGATCTCGACGTTGGCCTGGAGCGACTATCTCGGTCGCATTGGTTGTGGCCGGGTGTCGGAGGGCACTCACCGAAAGGGCGAGGATCTGGTGCGCACATCGACGCGCTGGACAGGTCAGAGTCGCACTCAAGACGACTGGCAGGTAACCGGCACCGAAAGCACCCGGAGTGTTCACTTGTGGGTGACGCGAGGCCTGGAGCGCCAGGAGGTTGACGATATCCACGCGGGTGACATTGTCTGGGTCAACGGCCCTGCCGACATCATGATCGGGGATACCCTATCCGCGCCCGATCTGGACGACCCGGCACTCTCGCCGCTGGAGATTGAAGAGCCGACCGTATCCATGTTTTTTCTGGTCAATAGCGGACCCTTCGCCGGCCAAGAGGGCCGCGCGATCACTCTGCGCCAGATCAAAGACCGCCTGGAACGCGAACTGCGGGTGAATGTGGCCCTCCGTGTCGAGGACCTTGGGCGCCCCGACGGCGTGAAGGTTTCGGGCCGGGGCGAGCTTCACCTTGGCATTCTCATCGAGGAGATGAGGCGCGAAGGTGTTGAGTTCTGCGTGTCCCGCCCGGAGGTGATCACCCAAGAGGACGGGAGCGGCCGGTTGCTCGAACCTGTTGAGGAACTCACGATCGACGTCCCCAACGAGTTTCAGGGAACCGTCATCGAGAAGCTGGCGCAACGGAAGGGCGAACTGACCAGCATGCATAACGCCGGTACCGGAGTGGTGAGAATAGAGATGATCATCCCCACCCGAGGTCTCATCGGCTACCGCAGTGACTTTCTCACCGACACCCGCGGCCTGGGCATCATGTCCTCACGTTTCGTGGGATACGAGCCCTGGCGGGGAGAAGTGTCCCACCGGGAGCGAGGCTCCCTGGTCAGTATGGAAAGCGGCCTCGCCACCGGCTACTCACTGGAAAACCTGCAGGCGCGAGGAACACTTTTCATCTTACCTATGGACGCCGTATATGCAGGGATGATCGTGGGTGAGCACTCGCGGTCGGGAGATTTGGCCTGCAATCCAGCCAAGGCGAAAAAGCTGGGTAACTACCGTGCTGAGACGAAGGAGATCGACGCGGGCCTCAAGGTGCCACGCAAGATGACACTCGATCAGGCTCTGGAGTGGATTGCCGGCGACGAGTTGGTAGAGGTCACGCCAAGCTCGGTCAGAGTGCGCAAGGCCATCCTTGCCACCGAAGAACGAAGAAAGGCCAATCGCCTGTCGGCCGGGGAAAGCGGACGGCCGTGAGGCCAGCAGGAGGCCAGCATGACGCCAGCGGGAGATCAAGAAAAAACGGAGATCCTGTATCGCGACCGCCGGATCGAGTGCACCATGCAGGCACTCGTCATTCACAACTATTACTTCCCTTTCGGGAACAAGAAGACTATAGCCTACAGCCGCATCAGATCGGTGCGAGAGTACGAAATGACTGCGCTCACAGGCAGATGGCGGATTTGGGGGTCCGGTGACTTGAGGCATTACCTCAACTACGACCCCGATCGCCCGCGCAAGAAGAGGGCACTGATACTCGACACCGGCGGATTCATCAGACCGGTCATCACCCCTGACGACACC
>CAZOJR010000163.1:0-5426 GCA_964580165.1 uncultured Gaiellales bacterium | reverse complement strand
GCTCTCAACTCCAATTGGAGGCGTTGCGTGAAACAGAGGGTCCGGGCCGCCCAGAATGTGAGCAGAATGTGTCTGGTCTGCGGGGTCGAGAACAGCATGGGACTGCAGGGGCGTTTTTTTGAACTCGAAAACGGTGAATTGGCCGGTGTTTTCACGCCCCGCGAGGAGCATCAGAGCTACCCCGGACGGCTGCATGGAGGCATTGTCTCCGCGATTCTCGACGAGACGATTGGCCGGGCGGTCAACATGGCCGATTCGCATACGTGGGGCGTGACGGTGGAATTCAGCATGAGATTCCGCCGTCCGGTGCCCTTGGATCGGGAGGTCACTGCTGTTGCCCGGATTACCCGCGACACCAGCCGCATCTTCGAGGGGGCGGGCGAGATCGTTTTGGACGATGGTGTTGTTGCCGCCGAGGCCCGCGGTAAATACATGAAGATGGCCATCGGAGACATCTCTACGGTAGAGTTCAGCGAGGACGAATGGTTCGCCGACAGACTGCCGTTGCCGGAGGCTATCGATCTCGGCGGTGAGTCCTAGACCGGCAGCAAGCTTGCCGGACGCGCTCGCCTTCTCGTCGCTACCGGCCGTCCCGCATTACCAGCTCCGCAGCCCACTTGCCCGAACGCGTGACTGGGACCGCGCCGGAGGGGCCCACCCAGTGCCCGGCTTGGTAGAGGCCCTTCAGGAACGGCACTCTCTGCTTCCAGCGATGCCGGCTCTTGTAGTGCCAGCCCACCGGGGCGCCCTCAGTGTTGAGGGTGTATCGATAGAAAGTGATGGGAGTGGCGATATCGACCGAGACCAGATGAGAGGCAAGCCTCGGAAAATACTCCTGCACTCTGGGGATGATGGTGTCGCTCCATTCCTTCTTGAGGGCACTGTAGGCGTCTTCGCGCTCTAGAGTGGGCCAAGTCTTCCAGTATTCTCTCCATGCCCAGGCCGCCGGCACCACAACCTGTAGCCCCCTAAAGGCTGGATTGGCGCCCGGCTCGGCATACTGAGGAAAGGCCAGCAGGAATGCGCAGTCCTCGGGCTCCTTGGATTCCAGAGCTCGAGGCACGTCGGCCGAAGGGCAGACAAACACGTCGGTACCATCGAAACCAAGAGCTGCCGGATCGAGAGTGGTGACCAGCGAGATGAGACCATACGGCTCCGAGACCGGTTGTCTCTCCAGGAGTCTCTTGTATGAGTCGGGGATCTGACCCCGTCCGAGTAACCGGTAGAAGGTTTGTTTTGCATCCACCGTAGATACGACCGATGAGGCGGTGAGCACGCTGCCATCATTCAGACTGACTCCCCGTATCGCTCGACCGGCGGTCAAGATGGACACTACTTTGCGCGAGTATCGGATCTCAGCCCCGCTATTCAAAGCGGCGCCAGCGAAAGCTTCCGCCAGAGCCTGGGAGCCTCCTCGAGGTGAGTATGCTCTCCCCCGAAGCCCCGTGCCCAGGATCATCAGCGGACCGGCGGCCGGCATTCCGGGGATGGGCGCGAGTGTATAGAGGGCGGCGCGGAGACCGGACAGGCCGTCGCCGGGGAACAGTTCGGCGAAGAAGTCTTCCGCCGGTGTACGGGTCAAACGCCGGAGATGGGGAAGGTGTGGCAACAGCTTGAAACCGGCGCGCAGACGGGTTCGTAGCGGTGCCAGTTCTGGTGAAAAAGTGGGGAGAGAGTCGAATAAACGGCTCACATCTAGAGCCGTCTGCACCAGACGGGAGAGCGCCTTGTCGGTGACGGCCGGGAATGAAGCCCGGACACTTCCCTTGAAGGCCTCGACGTCTGGTCCGACCAGGATATCCCAGGCGGGGATGGCTGCGGCTGCGCGGGGTGGTGCGGGAGCCCCTGCGGTCCCGGCCGAGCCCCCCGAGACCGGTGGACCCACATAGCGGCCCAGGTGCTCCAGTTGAACGAAGTCGACCGGACGGGCGCCGAGTGCTTCGAGCATCCGGTTGACGGCCTGAGGGTCGGTCACCCAGTGGGTCGAGATGTCAAAAATCACGCCCTGGCGGGAGAAAGAGCTCCATAGACCGCCGGGTCTGCTGTGTTGTTCGAGAACAATCACACGTTTGCCCGTCTTGGCCAGGTGGGCGGCACAACTCAAACCGGCGAGGCCTGCGCCGATCACGATTACGTCACAGTCGGTCATAGAGCTCATGAAGCCGGGGCACCTGCCATTCTGTTACTGTAGAAGGAGCGATGGGAACGTTTTTCGACATCTCCCGATGAAACACCTCCGTTTGGAGAGGAGCACAAGGTGACCGAAGACCGTGTTTGGATACCATTCGATTTGCTCGAAGCATTCATGGTGGATGTGTTCAGGGGTGTGGGTGTCCCCGACGAGGATGCGCGTGTTTGTGCCGATGTTCTCATTGGTGCCGATAAACGCGGCATCGATTCGCACGGGATCGGGCGACTCAAGACCATCTACTACGACCGCATCGTCAAGGGCGGTATCCAGAAGGCGGTCACCGAATTCGAAATTGTCCGGGACTGTAAAGCCACGGCGGTTGTTGACGGTCACGATGGCATGGGCATGGTTATCGGCAGGCGTTGCATGCAGATGGCTATCGATAAGGCTCGCGAGCACGGTCTCGGCATGGTGGTGGCGCGGAACTCGACCCACTACGGCTTCGCTGCCTACTACCCGCTAATGGCCGTGGATGCCGGGATGGTTGGTTTGACCGGTACCAACGCCCGTCCCTCGATTGCTCCCACGCATGGGGTGGACAATATGCTCGGTACCAACCCGCTGGTGTTCGCCATGCCGACCGACGAGGAGTTCCCCTTTACCAACGACTACGCTACCTCGGTTATCCAGCGAGGAAAGATCGAGCAGTGGGCTCGCGAGGGTAAGGACTGCCCGGAGGGTCTGGTTATCGACTGCAATGGGCGGTCTTCCACGGATTGCGTGCAGATTCTCAAAGATCTTGTCTCCGGAGACGCGGCTCTAGCACCTATCGGTGGTCTGACCGAAGAAACCGGTGGTTATAAGGGCTATGGTTTCGCCACTGTGGTTGAGATCATGTCGACGGCGTTTGCGCAGGCGGCGTTTCTCAAGCAACTGGGTGGCAAGGACGAGCACGGCAACGACATTCCTATCCCGCTCGGACACTTCTTCTTGGCCATCGACATCGAGTGCTTCACAGAACTCGCAGCCTTCAAGAAGACCGCCGGGGACATACTCCGGGCACTTCGCGCTTCTACCAAGGCGCCGGGTAAGGAAAGGATTTTCACCTGTGGGGAGAAGGAGTACCTGGCCTGGCAAGAACGTAAGGATAAAGGAGCGCCGGTCGGAGTTGCGCTGCAGCGGGAGTTGGTGACCATGCGTGACGAGCTCAAACTGCCGTACGTATTCCCGTTTGAATAGACCGCGGGCGATCCGGCACACCTCTGAGATCTTGCCGCGTAAGAACGCGTACATAAACGAAAGGGGGCGTTGGGATGTGTGGGCGGTTGAAGTCACTGTTCTCCGGATCAGGCCCCGCGAGTCCCTCAATCGCGATCCGCCGTTTTACCATGGCGGACTATACCTTGAGTCAGGACTCCGTGGCGGTTGAAGGAGATCACTGGATCATCGAGGCGAAGGCAAACCAGGTGGTGCGGCTGTTCGAGGTAGCCGATCCGGACGCCGAGCGGTGTCGGCTTATCTACCGAGCATCTTTGAAATGTCAGGACCTCGCGGGCCGTGCGTTTCTGGAGATGTGGTGCAGGCTACCGGGCCGAGGGGAATTCTTCTCCAGAGGACTGAACCAGCCGCTGCATGGCACCGTCGATTGGTCATCGTATGAGATTCCGTTCCGTCTGAGGAAAGGTCAGCGTCCCGACCTTGTCAAACTGAACCTGGCGATCGAGGGATACGGCAAGGTCTGGATTAAGGACATAGAGTTGCTCAAGACGATGCGGTAGAACCCCGTTGGTAGGGTCCCGCCGGGTGGGTGTGCGGTGATGCAGATTGGGAAAGAAGGCGGGCGGAGTAATCTTGCCGGAGTTGTGAACCCTGTCAACCTCAACTTCAGGGCTGTGGATCGGCCCGCAGGGCGTGCCGGCTCGCAGTCACGACCTCTATTCGATGGCTTCGGTCTGGCAGTGCCGTAGCTTTGATGAGATCGATGTCAGCGTATCCTTGCTTTATCGAAAACAGCTCCTCCAGAGGAAGGCCGAGAAACTCGCACAAGAGAACCCGATTGACCCCCAAGTGAGCGACGACGAGGATGTTCTCGCCCCCTCCGTTGATGATCCGCTTGAATGCCGGGACCACTCTGTCGCGTAAGTCGTGGAAGCTCTCTCCGCCCGGGAACCGGTAGCCGGTCAGATCGTGTTCTCGTTCAGAGAATTCCCTGGGATGGAGCCTCTGCGCCTCGTCGAATGTGAGCCACTCCCACAGGCCGGCGTCGATTTCTCGGAGCTGTGGATTCGCCAGGATCGGGGGGGCGACTGGCGGTTGTGTTTCTTCAGGGATGATCGCTTGGGAAGGTTCATCGTTTTGCCGCCGGGAGCCGGTTTTTGCTTCTCCATCCGCGATAATGCGGGCAGTGTCGAGACACCGTCGCAGGTCACTGCTGTGGATGGAGTCAAAGTGCACGCGACAGAGCCGGTTTGCGAGCCGGCGGGCCTGCTCGATGCCGGTGGTACTTAGAGGAGGATCGGATCGCCCGACGAAACGCTTCTCGCGATTGGGTAAAGCCGGTTCTGCGTGGCGGATCAGATAGACGAGTGTATGTTGCTGGCTCTCTTTCGTCACACCACCTCGCGAGGTATTCCGGCAAGCACTTCGTCGAGGGAGCGATTGAGGATTGCCTCCAGCTTCTCTGCGACGCGTTGTGCTTTGTGCATTCTTGATCGTAGACCCTCCAGAACTTCCGGAGGCGCGGAGTTGCCGCCTAGGCCACGGAGCGTCCGTGCTGTTCTATCTTCAAGACCGACGATCTTGTCTTCAGCCACCAGCTTGTCGGCCAGATAGACTAGTTGCTCCTCGGTCAAGATTGACGAGTCTACCTGCTCCTGCGGTAACACCATATGAACACCCACAATCGACCCCATCTGGAGCAGACCTAGGTTGTTCAAGATGTTCTGACCGACGAGTGCATGTTTATGGGGCGTCGAGCAGGCTCGTGCGATGTCGTGAAGCAGGCCGGCCGTACGGGCGAGATTCACATCCAGATTCGGTACATAGGGAAGCAGAGCCTCCGACAGAGTTCCGCAGACCTCCGCCACCGCGCGGCAGTGCCTTACAACCCTGTCGGGGACCTCCAGCAGCGACAGGAGGTACTGGGCATCTTCGATCGAGAATGCCGCAGGCAATGCTGCAGACGGGGCGGTGAACGCGAGAGCCGGATCTTCTCTGCCGTCTGAGATCGGATTTGTCGTGCCGTCTGAACCCGGTCTAGATCCATCAAAAATTGCTGCAAAACGGCATAACCTGC
>CAZOJR010000162.1:0-5435 GCA_964580165.1 uncultured Gaiellales bacterium | reverse complement strand
CGTCGCCTTTGTCTTTGGCATCTGTCAGTCCGTTGCCACGGCGCTGCAGGTGGTGGGCGTTGATGTTCCGAACGATGTTGTCTTCATGCTGCCGTTTCTGGCCGTGATGGTGGCCCTGGTAGCGTTTGCGCGCCGCTCGTATCTTCCGTCGGCCCTGTGCGTCCCCTACCGGCGTGGCGAGAAATAGGATAGTCCCTGTAAATAGAGGGATAATGAAGCACGAGTATTGCCCGATGCTTCTAGGGGCGCCTCCTACCAAGTGATATACTTGTCAACTGGTGTGCCGCACCAGCCTGCCGCCCTTATCTCATCGTAGGCCGCTGGTCGCGCGTTCCCCGTGTACCGCTGCCTTACTTAGCATGAGGAGGATTGGTTTGATCCGATATGACGCAGACCAAGCAGCGTTCTATCGGGAGAAATTGGTCGAAAGAGTCCAGGCGGACGTCCGCGATTGCTATCAGTGCGGCAACTGCTCCGCGGGTTGCCCGGCGGCGTTTACCTTCGACTACACTCCCAACCAAATGATGCGGATGCTCCAGGTGGGCTTGGTCGACAGAGTGCTCGACTCAAAAGCGCTTCAACTTTGCATCCAGTGTCTCACATGCACGGCCCGCTGCCCGCGCAACATCGATATCGCCGGCATTTTTGAAGATCTGAAGACCGTCGCGGCTGCTCAGCAGCGCGAGGTGCCCGAGCACGTCAAGACCTTCAACAAGACGTTCCTCGATGCTATCGCCCGGTTCGGGCGGCTTCCTGAGTTTTACGACATGGCCATGTTCTACACGGGGACCTTGAATCCCAAGATGGCTCTGGGCAACGTAGGTCTGATGGTTCCGGTCATGTCCCGGCGGAAGATGCCGCTTCTGCCGCACAAGGCCAAGGGGGCGGACGAGGTTTCCCGCATCTACAAGAAGACCATTGAGAAGGGTAGGGCCCGCGAGAAGGCTGAGGCTAGGGCTCACGAGAAGGCCGCCGAAGCCGCCAGGGCAACGGCCGCCGCCAAAGCCTCTGCGGCAACGCATGGTGCTGCGGCCGGGCATGGTGCCGCAGAGAGCGAGGTGGTCGAATGAGCCTTGCCTACTATCCCGGGTGTTCTCTGCGCCACTCCTCTGAGGAACTCGATCACTCCACCCGTGAGGTGCTCACCGCTCTTGGAGTGGAGTTCAAAGAGGTGCCTGACTGGACCTGTTGTGGTTCCACGCCGGCGCACATGGTGGATCACCTCCTCGCTCAGGCTCTTGCCGCACGCAACCTGCGCCAGGCGGCTGAGGTGGGGGACGAGCTGCTGGCTCCCTGCCCCTCCTGCTACCAGCGGGAGAAGAATGCTTCGCTCGAGATTAACGAGAGCGATGCTTTCCGGGCCGAGGTCAACGAAGTCCTCGACCGGCCGTACAACGGCCGGGTCATCTGCTACTCGCTGCCCGAGTATCTCATCAAGTTCGTGGGTGAGGAGAAGGTTGCTTCTCTGGTGAAGACTGACCTCTCTCAACTGAAGGTTGTGCCTTACTACGGCTGCCTGCTCGGGCGGCCGGGCGATATGGTCGGCGAGAGCGATCAGGAACAGCCCATGATGATGGATCTGTTGCTCCAAGCTGCGGGTGTCGACGTTAAGTGGTGGAATTACAAGACAGAGTGCTGCGGCGCCAGTGTGGGCATGCCCAAGGAAGAGATACAGCGCAGGCTGAGTGGTAAGGTGCTGGAGCAGGCTCTGGCTGTGGGAGCAGATGCCGTTGTGGTTTGCTGTCCGCTCTGCCACGTCAATCTCGACCTGAAGCAGGGGCAGATCAACAAGTTTCTGGGCACCAATTACAAGGTGCCCATTCTGTATTTGCCGCAGGTACTTGGCCTCGCTTTCGGGATGAGTGCCGACGACGTCATGCTCAAGAAGAACATTGTCGATCCCGAGCCGCTTATCAAGCGGGTGATCGCCGAAGCCGCGGCCATCAAGGCCGAAGAGGAGCGTAAGGCAGCGGAGAAAGCCGCCAAGGCCGCCGCGCGCGAAGCCGCGGCCGGTGCCGCAAAGAGCGCGGGCGAGGAGGTGGCGCCATGAGGATAGGCGTATTCGTCTGCCATTGTGGCAGTAACATCGCCGGCACCGTAGATGTGGCCGAAGTGGCCAAACGGGCTCTAACCCTCAAGGATGTCGTCCACGCCGAAAACATCATGTACACCTGTTCCGAACCGGGGCAGGCGGCTATCCAGAAAGCCATCCAGGAGAAGAAACTCGACCGCGTAGTCGTGTCGGCTTGCTCGCCTCATATGCACGAGGTCACCTTCAGGCGCTGTGTGGAGAAGGGCGGTCTTAACCCCTATCTCTTCGAGATGGCGAACATCAGAGAGCATTGCTCCTGGATCCACACCGACATGCCCGTGGCCACCGAAAAGGCCTGGGACATCGTCAAGATGGCCGTAGCCAAGGCGCGCCGGCTGGAGCCTCTTTACTCCAACGAGGTGGACATCAACAAAGATGTCCTGGTTATCGGCGGAGGGGTGGCTGGAATTCAGGCAGCCCTCGATCTGGCCGATGCCGGTCTCAAGGTGACCATTGTCGAGAAGCAGACCACCATTGGCGGAGTCATGGCCAAGCTCGACAAGACCTTCCCCACCATCGACTGCTCGGCCTGCATTCTCACGCCGCGCATGGTGGACTGTGGCCAGAACGAGAACATCGATCTCATGACCTACTGCGAAATCGACAAGGTCTCCGGCTATGTGGGCAACTTCACCGTGGATATCCGCAAGAAGGCCTCCATGGTCGACTGGAGTAAGTGCATAGGTTGTGAGATCTGCGTGCAGAAGTGCCCGTCGAAAGCTCCCGACATTTTCAATGTAGGACTGGAACCGACCAAGGCTATCTACATTCCTTTCCCGCAGGCGGTACCCAAGCGGGCTGCCATACAGACCGAGTACTGCCGCTACTTTCAGACCGGCAAGTGTAAGGTCTGCGAACGGGTTTGCCCGGCCGGCGCCATAGACTACGAACAGAAAGAAGAGATCGTCCAGAAAGAGTTCGGCGCCATCGTAGTGGCCACCGGCTTGGACGTCTTCCCCTGGGAGGCCGGCTACCCGGAATACGGCGGGGGCAAGATCAAGGACGTTATCTCCGGTTTGCAGTACGAACGAATGCTGAATGCCTCAGGCCCGTACGGCGGCCACGTGCACAGGCTCTCTAACGGAGAAGATCCGAAGACGGTGGTCTTTATCCAGTGTGTGGGCTCTCGGGACGAGTCGGTTAACCGGCCCTATTGCTCGGGCGTGTGCTGCATGTATACGGCTAAGCAGGCGCTTCTCACTAAGGACCACTGCGGTATGGACGTCGAGGTTTACGTCTTCTATATCGACATCCGCGCTACCGGCAAGGGCTATGAAGAGTTCATCAAGCGGGTCCAGACCGAGTACGGGGTCAAGTACGTGCGGGGCCGGGTATCCAAGCTCTACGAGGACAACGGCAAGGTCATGGTGCGTGGTGTGGATACTCTGCTTGGCGAGCAGGTAGAGGTTGCCGCTGACCTGGTGGTGCTGGCCAGCGGAATCACTGCGGCCGAGGGTGCTAAAGAACTGGCCCAGAAGCTGAACATCAGCTACGACGAGTTTGGTTTTCTCAAAGAAGGCCACCCCAAGCTTCGCCCGGTCGAGACCAACACCGCCGGTGTATTTCTGGCCGGCGTTTGCCAGGGCCCCAAGGACATTCCGTCGACGGTGGCACAAGCCTCCGGTACGGCCTCCAAGGTGGTCGGCTTGCTGGCCAAGGACAAGCTCAAAACCAGTCCGATGATTGCGGTCGTCGATCAGAAGAATTGCATCTCGTGCTGGAAATGCATTGAGGTCTGCCCGTTCAGCGCTCCCGAAAGACAAGAATTGCGCAACGGCGACGTGAAGAGCCACGTGATCGAGACGGTCTGCCAGGGCTGCGGCGTCTGCGTCGCCACTTGTCCGGTCAATACCATCTCGCTCAAGGGATTTCCCACAGACGCGATCCTCGACCAGATCGAGGAAGTCCTCCAATCAGGAGGTTGTTGAAGATGACACTTCACAACCAGAGCGCGCCGAGTACGCGCCGGACAAAGACGCAGGGAGCGCCAATAGCGTTGCTATTGGCGCAACCAAGGACGAGTTATCGCGCCGCCCAGCGTGCTGGGGCGGCCGATGCTTCATCTTCTGCAACCTCCCATGAAGAAAGGCGGTGAAGATGGCCGAAACGAAGACAGCTCAAGCCAGCGCCGCCTCTGGTGCCGCGCCCGGCGCGAGCGGTGACCGTCCGGTGAAGGTCGTTGGGATCGTCTGTAACTGGTGCAGCTACGCTGGCGCCGACACCGCCGGGACCGGCCGCTTCAAGCAGCCGCCCAACCTCCGGCTGGTGCGGGTGCCCTGCACGGGTCGCATCGACCCGCTGTTTGCGCTCAAGGCCTTCGAGAAGGGCGCTGACGGCGTGCTCATCAGTGGATGTCATCCCGGCGACTGCCACTATTCCGAGGGCAACTACTACGCCCGGCGTAAGTTCGAACTGCTCGAGCGGATGATTCACCATTTGGGCATTCCCAAGGAGCGTTTCAAGTGGACCTGGGTCTCGGCCTCCGAGGGTCAGCGCTGGCAGCAGGTGGTCACCGAGTTCGTGGCCGGAGTGGAGAAGCTCGGCCCTCGTGAAGGGAGGGCTTTGTGAGCCGGCAAGAGCATATCCGGGAATTTGCGGCGAAGGCTCTCAGTGATGGCCGGGTGGATTATTTCATTGGTTGGAAGCAGGGCTATAACGCTTCGGAAGTCATCCCGGCGTTCGTGAAAGATCCGGCCGAGGTCGACCAGCTCCTCTGGAACGAGCTCTGCCACCACAACCTGGTCACCTTCCTCAAGCGCAATATGCCCGATCCTGCTGGCGCTAAGATCGGCGTCTGTGTGAAGGGCTGCGACAGCCGCACTTTGGTGGCGCTGCTGCAGGAAGAGTTGGTCGACAAAGACAAGATTTATGTCGTGGGTGTGTCCTGCGACGGTATCGTTGACCGGCGCAAATTGGAGAAGGAGTTTGCCGACGAGCTTGTTGCCATCTCCTGCTCCGATGGCAAGGTGTCGGTCACTACCCGGAATGGAAGCGGGAAAGAATTCGCCAAAGAGACGGTTTTGCTCGATGCCTGCACCCGCTGCCGTTACCCCAACGCTCTCTACGCGGATGATGTGGCCGGGCCGGCGGTTCCCGAGCCTGATCGTGAAGTCACGGCGCCCGACTGGAGTGACCTTGCCGGCTATGAGAATCTCCCTGACGACGAGAAGCAGGCCGTGCTGGAGAAGATCTACTCCACGTGCGTACGCTGTTTTGCCTGTATTCATGTATGTCCGGTGTGTATGTGCTGGGACAAGTGCGTGAACCGCTCGCGGCAGCCGGAGCTGGTGGCCCAGAAGGTGGGTGCCAAGGAGAACCTGCTCTTCCAGATGATTCATATGTT
>CAZOJR010000161.1:4723-5490 GCA_964580165.1 uncultured Gaiellales bacterium | reverse complement strand
AACCTGGAAAGACTTCAGCGAGAAACTCATGAGCGGTTGCTGGGGACCAGACCAGGTGTACTACAAATACAAGACCGACTACTGGCGAGAAGGCGGCGGTTTCCCAACTCCTTCAGGCAAGTTCGAGTTCAGATCCCAGCATCTGGAGTCACTCGGATACGACGGATTGCCGGTCTTCAACGAGCCGGGCGAGAGCCCATATTCGACTCCCGACCTGTTCAAGGAATACCCAGTAGTCATGACCAGCGGCTACCGCCAGCCCTTCTACTTCCTTGGTCAATACCGCAACATTCCTTGGCTGCGTAGTTTTATGGAATTCCCAACCTGCCAGCTTCATCCGGAGACGGCCAAGCTCTACGGGGTTGAGGACGGCGACATCGTCTGGATAGAGTCCCCCAGAGGTAGAATACGGCAGAAGCTACGCTGCTTCCCGGGTATCAAGAAGGGCGTTCTCATGGCCACGGCCAACTGCTTTTATCCGGAAGAACCACCCGAAGGCTATCACGGTGTGTTCATCTCCAACCCCAACGTGCTAACCAGCAACAACCATCTCGACCCAATGTACGGCTCGCCCGATCTCACCTGCCTACTGTGCAAGGTATACAAGGCAACCCCGGAAGATCTCAAAGAAGACGTGTTCCGTAGCGAGGAGTACGGTTTCGTGCCGCAGCACGACAAGGACGAGGACTGACCTAGCAGAGCCCGGCGGTGCCGGCGCAAAGCGCCGGCACCGCGTTCATTCGGCGACGTGGACGAAACAGAAGCCC
>CAZOJR010000161.1:0-4713 GCA_964580165.1 uncultured Gaiellales bacterium | reverse complement strand
TCGGCCACGCCAACGTCATCGACTTTAACGACCGCCCCTGGCCGGCAATCGCCGGCCAGGGGCTTCTCTATGATCCGGTCGCATATCCGTCCTGCCGGACACGGTCCGGTCGAGCATTGGCCGTAACCGTCACCCCCCCGTCGTCAGGGTTCGGTGCTTGATATCCTCCTCACTCCGGTGGCGTCGCGTCTCAGCCGCCCACCCCGTCTCGCGGAGAAAAACCGAAAGTACAGTTCCAAAGAAGAACACACCAGCCGCAAGTAGGTACGAGTAGACCAACGTGCCGAACGCGTCTGCCATAACCCCCGCCAAGTACGGACCGAGAACCTGCCCGACGCCCAAGAAGATGGTGACAAATCCGAGAGACGCCGAAGCCAGTTTCGGGCCGAATTGATCTCCACAGCCGGCACCGACGACTCCGGGGACTGCGATCGAGGTAAGACCGAAAAGAAATGCCGAGATGCTAAGCCCCGGCAACGTGGGCCACCAGGCGAAAAAAACCGCTGCAATTGCCTGCACCAGACAGTTGATGGCAATCGCCCGGCCTCGGCCGATGCGATCGGAGATGCTCCCCCACAAGACCCCGCAGGCGATACTAGCCACTCCAAGCACCAGGAACAAGTTCCCAGCCGTATTGCTGCTCAAGCCGATATCTGCCGTCAGTCGCTTCTGGAAAAATGTGAAATAGATCATATAAGCGAAGCCATACATGAAGTAGACGGCGCTCATATGCCAAGCATAACGAGAGCGGAACACGGCACCCAGGCCAAGAGAAGACCGCGTTGTGGAGCAGGCAGCAGACGGTGGCAAAGAAGAGACAGAGCTCTTCACGGCCGTCTCTTCTTTGGGTTTTGCCAATCCCTTGACCGGCTCCGCCATTAAGACCGCCATTCCCGGCGCGGGAGCATGGGCCGACGAGTATGGACGGTTCCGCTGCAGAATGAAAGTCATCACCCCCACAGCAAGAGTAAGCACAGCGAAGAAATACCACGCCACTCTCCAACCATTCGCTCCCCCACTCTCAATGATGCGCGGGACCACCGGTCCGGTAATGACCAGGGCCAGCGATGAACCCGAGGTGACCACCCCCGACGCCATCCCCCGGCGACGCACATCAAACCAGGCCGACATCAGGGCAACGGAAGGCACCAACACCATCCCGGCACCCACACCGGTAAGCAAGCGGGCGGCCGAGGCCGACACCATCCCATCGGAAAAGCCGGTAAGAAGCATTCCGAGCGCGGCCACTATCGAGCCCGTTCCCACCACCAAGCGCGGCCCAAACCGGGAGGCAAGAATCCCTCCGATGGCCGCCATCAACACATAGCCGCCCAGATTCCAGGAGGCCAAAGACCCCGCAGCAGCGCTGGTAAGACCCAGATCCTCCTGCATAGTCGGGAGGATGGCACTGTAGCCGAAGCGGCCGAAGCCAATCGCCCCGAAGACAGCCAGAAACCCCATTCCCAAGACAACCCACCTATAAGAAGGCTGCCTAGTAAATCGCACAGCTTCAGCACGAGGGCGGCTCTTTCGATCGGCCGCCCCCGTCATCGAACTAGGTCGTATTCTCACGTATTATCCAGTCTTACAATCCACAGCCGGCGCCGAGTTGCTTAACGTCGCTCCCAGGCGGAAGGCTTCAAGGTTTACATCGATGGTCCTCGGCGGCACTGCCTTGCGGATGACCGCCTCCCATGTCTCAGAAGCGAAGGGAAGGGCCGAAGAAACAGCGCCGAGCATGGCCACATTGGCCGCTTTCACAGTGCCCGCCATGGCAGCCAACTGATTGGCGTTCACACATTTGACGTTGAGCCAGGCCTCCTTGATGAGAGCGTCGATATTGGCCGGATACGTGGCCAGACCGGCAGAGACCGGGCTAGGATTGATCCGCAGAGTATTGTACACAAGCGCTCCACTCGGTCTCAGCCAGTTCACGTAACGTAGACCCTCGAGCGCCTCAAAGGCCATAAGGAGGTCAGCTGTGCCCGGTGCAACCAACGGCGACCATACCTTATCGCCGAAGCGGAAGTGGCTGATGACACTACCACCGCGCTGGGCCATACCATGCACCTCGCTCTGTTTTACGTCGTAGCCCTCGCTCATGGCCACTTGACTGAGCACATAGCTGGCCAAGACGACTCCTTGGCCGCCAACCCCGGTCAGAAGTACGTTCATGGTCGATCGAACCCTCATCGGGATACCTCCCCTTCGTCCGGAACGGGACGGACGATAGCATCCTGTGGACACAGTTGAGAGCAGACCCCGCAACCCGCGCAGTCACTCGTACTGATCTCCACCTTACGATCTCCGCTCGAGTCGACATATAGGTTAAGCGCCCCACAACCCGCTTGCAGGCAACGTCTACATCCCACGCATAGCTCGGGATCGATTTGATAAACGGGTTTGCGAACCTTGAACTGGAGAATACATGGTGCCTTTGCGATGATTACGGACGGTTCGCCGGCTGCCAGCTCTTCCCGCAAAACCCGCTCCACTTCTTTCAAATCATACGGATCGATCGTGGTCACTCGCTTGATACCCAGAGCATTGCAGAGCGCCGGAATATCCACAGTGACCGACGGATCACCCAGCAAGGTCTTGCCCGAGCCCGGGTTGTCCTGACCGCCGGTCATAGCCGTCGTGCTGTTATCGACGATGATATTGACAGTGCTGCCATGGTTGTAGACCACGTTCATCAGCGACGTAATCCCGGAGTGGAAGAAGGTGCTGTCGCCTATGATCCCGACCACCTTGTTCCGCAGATTAGGTCTGGCTTCTTCAGCCGGCGCCTCCAAGACCTTGGCCATCCCATGCGCCATACTGATGCTGGCACCCATGCAGGTGCAGCAGTGCATGGCGCTGTGCGGGGCAAGAGCTCCCATGGTATAGCAGCCAATATCCCCGCTCGCAAAAAGCCGCAGCTTTTTGATCACCACAAAGATGCCTCGATGTGAGCACCCGGGACAGAACGTCGGCGGCCGGCCGGGCAGATCTGGGATTTCCGGCCTTAGAGGCAGAAGCAGCTCCTCGTTTACCCCTGGTGCCCCTGCTGTCGACAGCGAGGTAGCCACCAAACGCGCGTTTAGCTCCCCTTGCAGGGTATTCAACTCCTTTCCCCCATCGACCCGGATGCCCAGAAGCCGGATGGCTTCCTCGAGGAACGGGTCGAGTTCCTCGATCACGTAGAGCTTCTCCACCGCGTCCCGAAAATCTGCGATGAGCTTCTTCGGCAAAGGGAAGGTCATGCCCAACTTGAGAAAACTGGCTCCCGGTATAGCTTCCCGGGCATATCCGTAGACGGCTCCCGAGGCGATAATACCCACCCGGGGATCGCCCATTTCAATCCGGTTGAATGGGCAAGTCTCAGCATATTCAGCCAGATCGATGGCGCGCTGCTCGACAATCTGATGCCGGATGATGGCGTTGACTGGCATCATTAGATATTTACTCCAATTGCGCTTGACCTCAACAGGCGGCACAATCTTTATACGCTCCCCCATCTTGACCAAGCTCTTGGAGTGCGACGTACGCGTTGTGGTGCGGAACAGCACTGGAGTATCGAAGCGCTCCGACAATTCGTAGGCCGCAAGTATGAACTCTTTGGCTTCAGAGCTATCGGAAGGTTCGAGGAGAGGAACACGGGCAAACCTCGCATAGTTGCGATTGTCCTGCTCATCTTGGGAACTGTGCATCCCCGGGTCATCGGCCGAGACAACCACCATGCCGGCCTCAAGGCCCACATACGACGATGAGAAGAACGGGTCGGCCGCCACATTGAGCCCAACGTGCTTCATACACACAAGAGTCCTGCCACCCGCTATGGAAGCCCCGATTCCGACTTCCATAGCCACTTTCTCGTTGGGCGACCATTCGCAGTAGACGTCGTCGTAGCCTGCGAGGGCCTCCAATATCTCCGTGCTCGGCGTACCAGGATAGGCCGCGGCAAGCTTGACACCAGCCTCCCATGCACCACGGGCTATAGCCTCGTTACCGGAAAGAATCTCCACCGCCTCAGCTGCCATGTCTGTCGTGTCAACTCTGGTTGCCATATCTCCTCCGCCCAGGCCAGGAAATCGTGGTCGCGCCGGTGCACGGCGCACCATTTCACACAATCGAGGGCCACTGTGCGATCTGAGCGGACATGAATCTAGATCGGCTGGCAAAGCCCGCCGTAGTCAAACATCGAGCCGCAAATCGGTGGACCGGCACGCTATAACCGGCCTGCCGGCTTGTCTGTGAACCCGTCAACCAGCAACGAGAGCAAATCCTCGGTGCGCTCAGCGCTGCAAACTCGCCGTGCCCCCAAGGAAGAAAGACACTCAGGGCCCTGCATAATCATAGCAGGGGCCGCCGGAGAGCACCCGTCGCGCGACGAATCCACTGCCGCAGATCTAAGGCACTCCAAATCACCTGACCCGCGTGGGGTCTAGCCGTTATGTGGCGGCCACTGTGTACCAGCAGATTTTGTTGCAGACACGACTACTCGATTGCGAAGAAGATGCCGGCCTTGTCTATCGCAAACGCCTCCTCGACGAGCAGTGTTCCCCCCGAGACCTGATCTGAGGCGACATCGAAGATCACGTTGCCGCTGATGCAGACGCCGGGAAGCGCTTCGCCCGTTTCCGTTATCGGGTCGGGAGCTACCGCTTTGCCGACGTCGAACCTCTCGCCCTTCGAACCCACGAAGGCATACATCATGTCGACCCAGAAGGT
>CAZOJR010000160.1:0-5510 GCA_964580165.1 uncultured Gaiellales bacterium | reverse complement strand
CAATGGTGCCGAGTATGTCAGGGTGGTCGGGAGGCAGCGACTGTTCACGGACCGCCAGGGCTCGCCTGAGGAGCGTCTCAGCTGTGATGTAATGGCCCCGCGCTTCATTTAAGACTGCCAGATCGCCGAGGAGTGAAGCCATCTCCGGATGGTCGTTTCCGGGTGCCTCTTCCATGGTTTCCAGCACTCTGTTTGCTGCTGCGATAGCGCCATCGATGTTGCCCCGTTCGTAAAGAACGGAGACTTCCGCCATCAGGGTCCGCGCCTCGTGGATTTCAAGATGATCGTTCATAGGCGAAGAACTGTATAGGCTGGCATCCGGCTCGTCAACCTCGCCTGGAGATGCGCGCCGTCGTCTTTGTCCCCAATTCCTCCGTAGTCAGTTTACAGGGATTGACAGGTTTGATAGTTGCGTGCAAAACTATTTCGAGCAAAACTATTGGAGGGATATCTGGGGAAGATCCGCAGGTAGACCGCGTCTTCCTGTGTTGTGCAATACAGGAAGCAAGACAGGACAAGAGGGCAAGAGAGTAGGAACGAGAGCAAGAAGATTTATGGTTACCACCAAGGCGCATCCTCGGATGCCCAAACCACAACTCGAAAATGTTGACCCTCTCACGGCGAGTGTATTCCATGCCCTTGGGAGGGTGATGCACCTCAACCGCCTGGTCATGATGAGGACCGTTTGCCAAAGGGGGGTTCAGCCTCCGGAGGCCTTTGCGCTTGCTTTGCTGCGCGATCACGACGGGGTTACCCAGCGTGAGCTGGCCGGTATTCTGCATCTTTCGCGCCCGCGGGTCAGCGTCATATTGAGTTCTCTGGAGGAGAGCGGGGCGGTCGCACGGCGGCCCGATGAAAATGATCGCCGGCTCACCCGAGTGTTTCTCACTCCCGAGGGGCACCGTCGAGAACAAGAACACAGAGCGGTCTTAGGTGAGTATGTGGACCGGACCATCGGTGCACTCAGTGAAGATGAACGCCGTGATCTGGAGCGCTTGCTTAGCCGGTTGGCGGAACGTACCCGGGACGTGCTTCGTGAAGCAGCGGGAAGTGGTGGCTCGGAGCGCGGTGCTTCGAAGAAAGAGGAGGATCCGTCACATCCATGAAACAACTCCTGCGTACTTATCTTCTACCTTATTGGCGGCGGATTGTCCCGATTGTGTTCATCATTCTCGCCCAGGCGATTGGTAACCTCTATCTGCCCACACTGAACGCCAAGATCATCAATAACGGCGTTGTTACAGGTGATACCGGCTATATTGCCGCCATGGGCGGCTATATGCTTCTCGTGGCCGTACTACAAAGCATCTGCGCCGTAACTTCGGCATATCTGTCGGCAAAAACTGCCATGGCTTTTGGCCGCGATGTACGTAGTGCTCTGTTCCGGAAGGTGGAGCGCTTCTCCCAGAGTGAGATCAACAGATTCGGAACGCCGTCTCTCATCACGCGAAACACCAACGATGTCCAGCAAGTGCAGATGATGATGACCATCGGCCTCTCGTTGTTGATATTTGCTCCCATGATGGGTATCGGCGGGCTCATCATGGCTGTGCGCCAAGATCGGCCCCTTTCCCTCACCCTGGTGATCATATTGCCGCTCATGGCTCTTCTGTTGGGCTTGATCATCAGCCGTGCCGTGCCGTTGTTCCGATCGATGCAGAGTAGGATCGACCGCATCAACCAGGTCATGCGGGAGACCTTGACAGGCGTCCGGGTTATCAGGGCGTTCGCCCGTAGTGACTATGAAGAACGCAGATTTGAAGTGGCCAACCAGGAACTCACCGATGTGGGACTGAGGATCATGCGTCTCTTCGCGCTCATGTTCCCCTCGCTCTTCGGGATTCTAAATATGTCGACCGTCATAATCATGTATTTCGGAGGATTACGGGTCGACAGCGGTGGCATGCCCATAGGCAATCTGACCGCTTTCATCGCCTATGTCATGCAGATTCTCATTTCGGTGCTGATGGCGACCATGCTCTCGTCGTTTATCCCGCGGGCGTCGGCGTCTGCGGCCCGTATTCAAGAAGTGCTCGAAGTTGAACCGTCCATTGCGGACCCGGTTATTCCAATGTCTTTTCCCGACTTGGATGGAGGACCGAGGGGAGTGATGGAGTTCGAGAGCGTCGAATTCCGCTATCCGGGTGCCGAAGAAGCGGTGTTATCGGGCATCTCGTTTACTGCCGTGCCCGGTCAGACCACGGCGATTGTCGGCAGCACCGGTAGCGGCAAATCCACGCTCATCAGTCTTATTCCTCGCTTGTACGATGTCACATCTGGCTCTATCAAGATTGATGGACTTGACATCCGGGAGATAGAGCAGGCCGATCTGTGGAAACGGATAGGTTTTGTGCCTCAGAAAGCGTTTCTCTTCTCCGGAACGGTGGCGAGCAACCTGCGGTATGGCGACAATCAGGCCACGGATGAGGATCTGTGGGGCGCACTCTCCATCGCTCAGGCTAGAGATTTTGTGGAAACTATGTCCGAAGGACTGGAAGAACCCATCACCCAAGGGGGCACCAATGTGTCCGGGGGACAACGGCAGCGGCTTGCCATTGCCCGCGCCCTGGTCAAAAAGGCGAGTATCTATGTGTTCGACGACAGTTTCTCGGCTCTCGACTTCAAGACTGACTCGGCGTTGCGTGCTGCTCTCAAGCGAGAAATCACCGATGCTACAGTACTCATTGTTGCCCAGCGGGTAAGCAGTATCAGACACGCCGACCAGATCATCGTGCTCGATGAGGGAACCATCGCCGGACTCGGCACCCACGAGGAGTTGCTCGAGTCCTGCGAGACTTATCGGGAGATCGTTTATTCCCAGCTCTCGGCGGAGGAAGCGGCATGAGCGAATCGCGCCCGCGCAAGAACGGGACCAAGACCGGCTTCAGGCCGAGCTCCGGCCGGCGGCGCGAAGCCGGGCCCCATGCGGGACCGCCTGGGTTGGTTGGCTCAGGAGAGAAAGCTAAGGATTTCAAGGGTTCGTTGAAACGCTTGGCAGTCCGGCTTCGTCCCGAGCGTTGGATGATAACTGTGGTGGTAATGCTGGCTGTCTTCAGCGTAGCGGCCAGCGTCGCAGGGCCAAAGATACTCGCGCGCGCGACCAACCTCATCTTCGAAGGTGCAATCAGCCGGAACATACCGGCCGGCGCTACCAAGGAGCAGGTAATTGCCGGGTTGCAGGCCTCGGGTCAGGATAACCTGGCCGGCATGCTTGCCGGTATGAACCTGAATCCCGGGCAAGGTGTGGATTTTGCCGCGGTCGGCAAAGTCCTCATTATCGTGGCCGCTATTTACCTGCTCAGCTCTGTTCTAGCCTGGTTGCAGGGTTATCTCATGGCGGGAATCGTCCAGCGGACGGTCTACCGGTTGAGGCGTGAGGTTGATCTCAAAATCGCCCGGTTGCCGCTCAGATTTTTCGATGGCCACGCCCGGGGTGACGTTTTGAGCCGGCTTACCAATGATATTGACAACATCCAGCAGACGATGCAGCAGGTGCTCACTCAACTCATTACCTCTGTGCTCACTTTGATCGGGGTAATTGGGATGATGTTCTGGATCAGCCCCCTTCTGGCGCTGGTCTCTCTGGTCGTTCTGCCGGTATCGGTTGCCATCACTATGGTCATAGCCAAGCGTTCACAGAAGCAATTTGCTCTGCAGTGGGAGCGTACCGGTGATCTCAACGGCCACGTGGAGGAGATGTACACCGGCCACAACATCGTCAAAATCTTCGGGCGGCAGAGCGACGCTATTGCTGCCTTCGATGGCCAGAATGAGCAACTGTACAAGGCCAGTTTCAAAGCGCAGTTCATCTCTGGCATCATCATGCCGCTCATGATGTTTGTGTCTAACTTGAACTTTGTGGCTGTATGCGTTCTGGGTGGCCTCAGAGTTGCGAACGGCAGCATGACGTTGGGTGATGTACAGGCCTTCATTCAGTACGTTCATCAATTCGGGCAGCCCATCACTCAAACCGCGAGCGTGATGAACGTGCTGCAGTCCGCGGCGGCTTCATCGGAGAGGGTGTTTGAGATGCTCGATGAATCTGAGGAGTCTGCTGATCCTGCCGACCCAGTCGTGCTGCAAGAAGCTCGAGGACACATTGCTCTGCGGGATGTGTCGTTCAGATATCTGCCTGACGCCCCACTCATCGAAGACCTCAACCTTGAGGTCAAGCCCGGGCAGACGGTGGCCATCGTGGGGCCCACGGGTGCTGGCAAGACCACGCTCGTCAATCTGCTCATGCGCTTCTATGAGATCGACAAGGGGAGCATTGCCATAGACGGGGTCGATACTCGGGATATGACCCGCGAAGATCTGCGCCGGCTCTTTGGAATGGTGCTCCAAGATGCTTGGTTGTTCTCGGGCACCATAGGCGAGAACATCGCATACGGTAAGGAGGGCGCCACGCAAGAGGAGATCAGGACGGCGGCGGAAGCGGCCCACGTGCATCACTTCGCCCGGACTCTTCCTGAGGGATATGACACGAAGGTTGAGGATGACTCGACCAACATTTCCCAGGGAGAGCGTCAACTTCTTACCATCGCGCGCGCCTTCCTGGCCGATCCGCAGATTCTCATCCTGGATGAGGCTACGAGTTCTGTCGACACCCGGACTGAGGTGCTCATCCAGCGGGCTATGGCCCGGCTGCTAAAGGGTCGAACAAGCTTTGTCATCGCCCACCGGCTTTCCACCGTTCGTGACGCCGACGTTATCTTGGTGATGAATCAGGGGAGCATTGTCGAGCAGGGGACTCATCAAGAGCTTCTGGCCCGGCGTGGCTTTTACTGCGACCTATACAACAGCCAGTTTGTCGAGGCGGCAGAAGAAGCCTGCTGATGTGCCGGTGAGAAACGGACCGGTGGAGAGTTTTAACCGGTCCGTTTTGCTCGACGGCGGGGTATGCTTGACAAGCGGCTCCTGGTGAGTGAATCTTGCCCGAGTTTTCCGGCTGCCTAGCGGCCTTTGTGCACTGCGCGGAATGTGTGTCGAGGAGACCATATGGATCTGCGGCCCCAAGGGCACGACAAGGTTGTGCGATTAATCGAAAAAGGGGTGATTGTCTCCAACCCTATGAGCGTGGACATAGGAGACGACGTCGACGTGGCTCGTATCTCGGGACGGCGGGTCGTTCTGTACCCAGGTTGCCGGATCTACGGCGCCGACACGGTCATCTCCGAGGGAGTGAAGCTTGGGGCCGAAGGTCCTGTCACGGTGGATGGCTGTTGGCTGGGTCCTAGGGTCGAACTCAAGGGAGGTTACTTCAGGCGGTCGGTGTTTCTGGAAGAGGCTGGCATGGGGGATGGGGCTCAGGTGAGGGAGGGCTGTCTGCTTGAGGAAGAGGCCGGCGGTGCGCATTGCGTGGGGCTCAAACAAACCATCCTCTTCCCGTTTGTGACGCTGGGCAGTCTTGTCAACTTCTGCGATTGCCTCATGGCGGGTGGCACGAGCCGCAAGGACCATAGCGAGGTGGGCAGTTCTTATATCCATTTCAACTTCACCCCTGATGGCGA
>CAZOJR010000159.1:0-5577 GCA_964580165.1 uncultured Gaiellales bacterium | reverse complement strand
CTCCCATGCAGATTCTCGGCTGGCTCGAGTGCGGCCGGACAAAGGTTTGGCATCTGACTCAGCGTCTGCGGTACTGGAAGTAGGCGAAGCCTCCGACAAGAACGCCCATGATCGCGATGTAGATGCCATCGGAGTCACCCCTCAGATACTCGCGCACCCCAAGTATGAGCATGACGGCGGCTATTAGACCTAGCAAGTAGATGCGCTGTTTGGAAAGCGAAACGGCTGGCCAACGTGTCGCGCCGCGGGGTCCCGGCCCTCCAGAGGCGGATCCGGTTGCCGCAGAGCCGGTGTGAGCGTGTTTGGTAGGCTCCTGCGTGTTCGAACCTGTTGTCCGCGGGAGACCTGCTATGCGTGTGAGACCTGCTATCCGCGGGAGCAACTCGGTCTTCAGGCGCGTCCAGGTAAGGCCTCGGTTGGAGAGGAGATTGTTGGCACGGAAGAGACGTCCGGCCAAGAGAACAAAGAGGTAGGCCAAGATCGCGAGAGCCGCTGCGCCTACGGCTAACTGCCACCAAGGTACCGATCCGGCGCCGAGCCTGGCCACCATGGCAACCGGTGAAGTCAGGGGGAACAGGCTGAGCGTTGTGGCCAATGCCCCATCGGGGACCTCCGTGAATGTTGTCACGAAGAGCAGGGGGATCACGAGTGGGACAATCGCGACGAATACAAATTGGTTGGCATCGCGGGCGGTGGGCGAAAGCACCCCCAGAACTGAGTATATGGATGCATACATGAGGTAACCAAGTAGGAAGTAGACGAACGTCCAGGGGATTACCCGGACTGCAACCTCGCCGCTCAGAGCGAAGTCAATTCCGGCGATGGTGTCCTGCGAAAGGAACACCCCGAAAATGACCGTGAGCCATACCGCGACCTGTATCAAACCGACCGTGGATAGACCAGCTATCTTCCCAAACATCAAGTCCCTTGGTTTCAGACTGACGAGGAGCACTTCGGCTGTGCGGTTCTCCTTCTCTCGCGAGACGCTCTGGAGCATAAACCCGCTGGTCATTGCTAACGCCATGTAAAGAACGAACATGAGCAGGTAGGGAAGCAGATAGGCCGTTTCGGGGTCATTGGAGACAGCAGATCCGGTTGGAGCGAGGGATCGCGATTCCGAGCTGGGGGTCGGATCCAGAAGAAGCCGTGCCAGCGCCTCGTTGCCGGTGATACCGGTATTGATGACGTAAGCCATGAGATCGGTCCCATCAAGGGCGTGCAAAGGTTGGTAGTGGTCCTGGACCACTGTAAGCTGGCCTGACTCCAGATAGTCCGGGGAAATCAGGTAATAGCAGTCGATCTCGGCGGAGGCGAGTGCCGCTTGGGCCCCGGCTTCGTCTTCATATGCGTGCACCAAGTCTGCGGGGAGACCGGTGGGTGCCGTCCGCAGAAGCCCGGCCGGGTCAACGTAGCCGATGGTCTCTGTCTCCGAATCCTGGTCGGGAATGACCCCGCTCGTACCCTCGCTACCGCCGGCGAAGATTTGGGGGACGAACACAAGGAGGAGCACGACCACCGGCAACAAGAAGGTCGTAAGCCAGAAAGACCTACGCGCAAGCGTGGTTCGTATCTCATATCGGGCGGTGAGCCACACTTCTCTCATAACCCGGCTACCCCCGTGCTCGCACGGCAGCGACGATGCTTCGGAGGGTCATGCGCTTGCCGTAACGGAGCATTCCCTGGCGGAATACCCGGGGAGCGGCCCAGAACCCCGCCGCCGCGCACGCGGCCAAGATCATCCAGCTGAGGGCGAGCTGCCATATGGGGATAACCGTCGCGCTCCAGCGGACGGCGATCGTCAGGAGCGACGTGGTGGGAAAGAGCGTGAGAACGACCATCAAAGGCCCGTCCGGGCTGCTGCCGAGCAACGGCGAAAAAAACAATGGAAGCAGGAAGAGGAGGTTGATGACCCCCACCAACTGCTGCCCCTGGCGGGAATCGGCCACCGTGACACCCAGCGTGACGATAAGAGCTGCGGCAAGAACAAAGAGTGGCACAAAAAACGCGACGAGCAGCATCACCAGGATCCACGGCATCTCCACGCCACTCAATGCATCTGTGAATCGAGATGCGACCGCCAGTCCGGCTACTACAACGACGGCCCACAGGATTACCTGCGTGAGGGCCACTCCCACCAGCCCCAAAGCCTTCCCTGCGATGAACTCCTTCGGCGACACCGAGGTTGTGACAATCTCGATTGTACGGTTCTCCTTCTCATCTGTAACGGCTTGCAGCAGGTAACCGGAGGCGCTCATGAGCGCGAACGAAATGAACAACCCCAGGGCAAATGGGAAGATGAGGCTCAGTATGCCGGGCGAGTCTGTCTCCTGGCTCCCATCCGCGGTACGGACTGTCACATCGCCGGGTCCGTCCAGAACACGTGCAGACACGTCGGGTTCCAGTGATTCAACGAGGTTGGCTTTTAGGAAGGTGTCAAAATCATCCAGAACACGGGCCGCGGGCTGCCGATCCCAATAGAGGAGTTCGGTCTTGCCCGAAGTCGGATAGTCGGCGGCGATCACGTATACGCCGCGCACCTCCTCAGATTTGAGTGCCGCGCTGGCTTCCTCAATGGTTGAGAAGGCACGGAATCCGGGATCTTCGACTCGGGATGCCAATACCCCGCTCTGGTCGACGTAGCCGAGAGTGGCCGCATCGTCTCCGCCGGTCTCCGAACTCAGGATGCTGATGGCCATCATGGCTACGATAAGTAACGGCAGCCCGAACGTGGTCAGCAGGAAACTGCGGCGACGCACGTTCTTCGCATATTCCTGGCGCGCTATGAGACCGAGTTTACGCATTGCCGTCCCGGGTGGTTTTAGAGTTGCGGCGTCTTTGCGAACGGCTGGCCGCGACGTTGCTGGTCACCACGCTGACGAAGATGTCGTCCAGCGACGGCTCGGCGCGCTCGAACCGGTCAATCCTTACTCCAGGCCGGTCCGCCAACTCCTTGATAACGTTCTGTGGGTCGGCATCTGTTGCTAGAGACAGGTGCCACGCGCCGTCTTCTCGACGTGCTTCAAGCACATGAGATAGACCGGCGAAGTCTCCTTCGCCCTGTACCACAATGGCATTCGCCGCGAAATTTCGCCTGATCTCATCGACGGGTCCGTAGAGCACGCTCCGACCACGATCTATAAGAACGATACGGTGGCAGAGCGCCTCCACCTGGTACATCTGGTGGGTGGACATGATCACTGCTCGCCCGGCCTTCACCTGCTCTTGAATCACATTCTTGATGAGCCGGGTATTGACGGGGTCGAGGCCCGCGAAGGGTTCGTCAACCACGATTAGATCAGGCTCATGGAGCAATGTGGCAATGACCTGGGCCTTCTGCTGCATCCCCTTGCTCAGTTCCTGCACTTTCTTCCGCCGGTGTTCGAGGAGGTCCATGCGCTCGAGCCATGGTGTTAGCCGGCGTTTAGCCTCGGCGTCACTGAGTCCCTTGAGGGTTGCCAAGAAGGTGAGCACTTGGTCGAGAGGGATGTCTTTGTAAAGGCCGCGATCTTCGGGCAGATAGCCTATGCGGTCTTTGGAGACCCTGCCGGGGGTCGAACCGAGAATCTCGATCCGGCCGGAGTCGGGTTCAAAGATGTCCAACATCATGCGGATGGTAGTGGTCTTGCCGGCGCCGTTGGGACCCAGCAAACCGAAGACCTCGCCGGGCATTACCTCGAAGGACACATCTTCCACGGCCCGGCTCTCGCCAAAGGACTTGCTCACATGCTCCACAACCACCGCGGCAGCGGACATGCTACAGCCCTGCCACAATCTCGATCAGAATGCCGTCGGGATCTTGCATATACATAAACACCCCGGGATGCTCCGGATCGTCGATGGTTTGGAAGGGGAGAAGCAGCTCCACCTTTTCCGATTCTATCTGGGCGGCCAACGCCGTAGGGTTGTCACTATTGAGGCAAACCTGAAGATAGCCGAAGTCCCCCCATTGAGCGCTGAACGGTATGGATCTCCCGCGGGGTTTCTCGACTTCGAAGAGCTCGAGCATGCCCCGACCCCTACTGCTGGCGAGAAGGCATGAGCGAATCTTCGATCCACTCTCGCCGGTGACCTCGTCCAAGAGACCCGAGAAGAGCCTGTGCGGAGCCAGCAGGACGCGGTCGAAGCCCAGAACCTCTCTGTAAAAGGCGAGGGATCGGTCCAGATCGGTTACAGCGATCCCAATCGAACGAAAAATGGGACCGCTGCCGAGACTGCCGGCTGAGGATGCGCCTTGGGGCTTTTCGCCGGATGACGTGGCAATTTGAACGGTACTCTCCTGGGGTGCGCTGTCCAATTGGGGTGTGCTGTCCAATTCCGCCACGATCTCGATGAAGTTGCCCTCCGGGTCCTTTCCGTAGATGAAGGAGTAGCTGGCTGTGTTGTCGAGCGCGACAGTCTTCGGTTCGAAGCAGAGAGCCGCGAAAGCGCTGTTATCTCGGCAAAAGGCCGGTATGTCGGGGACGGCGAACGTCAGCTTCGCCACTCCAATGTCGCCATACCGGGGCTTGCTGCGTATAGGGCGCGGGGTCGGTTCGGTGGCGTGAAAGAGGGCGACTGTCAGTTCGCCTCCGTCATGGCTGAGCAACCGGGACGTGTGGATCGCCCGGGGAGCGCGGATAAGTCCTCGTATGGCGGGATGGTCTTCCTCGGGCATTTCGGCGAGAACTCTGTTGAAACCGAGGGTGTCCCTGTAGAAGGCACTCATGCGGACGATATCTCTGACACCGATACCCACGTGGTCGACGCCCTGTATGCTCTCTATCACTCTTTCCTCCTCGGGCCGGCGGAACGAAAATCGGCATGGCAAAGCTCGGTACAATCAAGCCGGCCCAAGTATAGTCTGAACATGAGGATAGGCGTGAACGGGATCTCGCAGTGGCGGGTAGACCGGGCAGAGGCCGCCGCGGTTCAAGTACGGCTGGCTCGGGAAGTCATACTGAGGCCGTTAGCCGCCGAAGGTTGTGGAAGCCCGCGCTTCGCGGCGGGCGTCGATGTTGCCTATGCAAAGCAAGGCGACCATGCTTGGGCGGTGGCGGTGGTCATGGATCGCCGCTTCAGGATCGTGTCAACGGCGACGGTGCAGGGAGAGCCTGATGGTCCGTACGCTCCCGGATATCTGGCCTTCCGTGAAGGACGGTTGACACTGGAGGCTTTGGCAGAGCTTGAAATAGAGCCCAACCTGGTGTTTGTCGACGGGCACGGTGTGGTGCACGAGCGTGGCCTGGGGCTGGCATCTCATGTGGGAGTGCTTTCCGGCCTGCCGGCAATCGGTGTGCCGAAGACGCCCTTTCATTCCATCGACCACGATCCGGGACCTCAACGCGGCGACTACTATGTGCTTACGAAAGAATGGGGCGCCGAGGGTGCATCGATTCGTCTCAAACGAGGCGCGAAACCGGTCTATGTTTCGCCAGGGCATCTGGTCGACATGCAAAGCGCCGTTGCGCTTGTGCTGACTTGGTCGAGCGGGCGGCACCGGGTGCCGGAACCCCTCTCCGCAGCGCACACGCTGTCGGTGGCAGCTAGAAACGGCGCGCTCTGAGGCATCGCGTGAAGAATCATTTTTCTCGGACTCCA
>CAZOJR010000158.1:2519-5601 GCA_964580165.1 uncultured Gaiellales bacterium | reverse complement strand
TATGACATTGCAGCGGACGTTGTGCTTGCCGTAGTCCAACGCCACCTGTTTCGTCAGATGAATGAGTCCCGCTTTGGTTGTGCAGTAAGCCGGACTGCCCGGCACGGCCACGACTCCGGCCAAGGAGGAAACGTTGATTATCGAGCCGCCACCGGCTTCGACCATTTTTGGAATCGCCGCCTTCATCATGAGAAACGGCCCGGTCAGGTTAACCTCGAGCATCTGCCGCCAGTCGTCCGGATTCATATCGACAAGGCCATCGTTGATCTCGATAGCCGCGTTGTTGACCAGAATGTCCAGCCGGCCGTTTATGCCAAGCGTCGTGTCGACCATCTTCTGAGCATTCTCCTCTTCGGAGACATCCCCGGAGAAGACGGTGATGCTCCCGGCTGGCAATGAACTTGCCACCTGTTCGAGCTTCTCGCGTCGCCGGCCCGTGATACACACCTTTGCGCCTTCTGCCACAAAACGCTCGGCTACCGCCGCACCGATGCCAGTGCCACCACCCGTTATGAGCGCGACCTTACCTTCCAGTTGCATGTGCGTGCCCCCTGTTCTTCGGGCGGATCGCCATCGAACCCGCCATTTGGATTCAAGAAAATCTTACCCGGTTCGCCCGGTAGAGGCAGAAGCCATAGCGAGCGGTTGCTGAGAACGGTAATCGCGCCTGCGGGCTACTCGCGACGCGAGTAGCCCAGAAAGGCAGAAAGCGCCGCAGCCGAGGATTTGACTGCCTCAGCACAGACACGCTTCTCTTCGGGGCCGAACCGCCCCGTAGGCACTATGACGCAGAGGGCAGCAATGACTTTGCCCACCTGGTCACGCACCGGAGCAGCAACAGCGCAGGTGCCGATGTTACGCTCTTCTATATCAAAAGCCACTTCCTCGTTGGCTACCCGGTCCAACTCCTCGGCGAGGGCTTCAGGATCGGTAATCGTGTGCAATGTGAGCTGGGGGTGTGGCGCGGCCAGGATCTCGTCCCGTTCGGCACCGGTCTTGAAAGCAGCAAAGACCTTACCGTTGGCACTTGCAGTGTCACCGATGATCCGGCCGGTGGCGACTTCGCGCTTGAGCGGACGATGCGTATTGACCATATCCACGCTGACAGCCACCCCGTCGTAGTCAATAGCCAGAGTAGCAGCCTCTCCCGTCTTCTCCGTGAGTTCTACCAGATACGGCCGTACGATGGCAGCAAGCTCAGCATATCCGCCCGACAGGTACATAGTAGCCAGAAGTGCCGGGCCCAAATGGTAGCGATTAGTCACCGGATCGCGAACCAGATACCGCACGGCCTCCATGGTCCGGATCATACGGTAGGCAGTCATCCTAGGCAGTCCCGCCCCCTGAGCGATCTCGTCCAGAGTCCATTCACGATTCTCGGCATCAAAGAGCCCGAGGATAGTGAGGCCCTTAGCGAGAGCCCTGACCAAGAATGTACCGTCTCCGCCCTCGGCGGATCTTCCAGCCCGCTCTGCCCTTGCCGCTCTAACCACGACCGCCAGTACCTCCTCGGTCAAACTACCCGGTTAAACCTCCGCTACACGAAAGCCATCGTCCCGCCATCCGGATACAAAATCGTCCCGGTTACGAAATCAGAGGCAGCCGAGGCCAGGAATACCGCCGGACCTATGAGATCGGCTACCGTCCCCATGCGCCCCATGGGCACATTGACGAGCATTTTCTCATAACGGTCCGCCTCGCGCTTGACTCTCTCCTCGGTCATGGGAGTGATGGTGATGATCGGCGCTATGGCGTTAACCAGTACTTTTTTGGCGGCCAACTCCACAGCAAGTTGCTTGGTGATCATGTCGACCGCGCCTTTGCTTGCGCAGTAGGCGAGATTACCTCCAAGCGCCGCCCGAGCCCCTCTGATGGAGGAGAGGTTGATGATCTTGCCGCCCCCTTGTTCCGCCATATGCGCTGCAAAGTGCTTACAGCACAACATGACTCCACGCACGTTCACATTGAAGAGCTTGTCCCAATCGACAACCGGGAATTCAGTCGCCGGCGCCTTTGCGTTGAAACCTTGAGCGTTCACCAGGATGTGGACACGAGTGATATCGGCCACCACCTTAGCCACTAGCTCCTGGATGCTGATCTCGTTCCCCGTGTCGACTGTGTACGCTCTAACCGCCCGGCCGGTCGCTGCTTCAATCTCCTCGCCCGCAGTTTCAAGGGAGGCCGCGTCGATGTCGGCAATGGCCGTCTGGGCGCCATACTGTACGAATCCCCGCGCCAACCCCCGGCCGATTCCTCCAGCACCACCGATAACAACGACGTTCTTACCCTTCAAGGAGAACAGATCTTTCATAGCTCTGCCACACTATCCTTTCCCCGTTGAAGTCCTCTGTCGGCTTTCCCGCCGGACAACGCGTCACCGCTTGACTATGCCCAGGATCTGCCGGGCTTCATCGGGGGTGACAGGCTCGATGTTGAGTTCGCGCGCTATGCGAACCGAGCGCTCGACCAGTTGCGCGTTACTCTTGGCCAGAACGCCGCGAGAGTAATAAATGTTGTCCTCCAGCCCAACCCGGACTGCTCCCCCTCTGATCATTGCCATAGTGGTGATGGGAAGCTGAGCGGCCGATGTCGCGCAACAGTTGAAATAGCATTCAGGCGGTAAGAACTCGATCATCGAATTGAGCATTTCGGGCGTGGCCTCAACCGCGCCCTGATACTGCATGCCCAAGACCATGTTCACGTAGTAGGGGGGCTTGAGCAGGTCCTTCTTGATGAGGTTGTTCACATCCCGGTACATGGCCTGCGAGTAGCACTCCATCTCGGGCTTGATGCACAACTCCTTCATTTTGGCCGCCCAGGCTTCGATGTCTTTGGTCAAGTTCGAGAACGGCTTGCCCGCAAACGCCCCCGTCTGCCGCATGAGCGTGCCCATGTTGAGCGAAGCCGACTCGGGCATGGCGTCCAGGCACCGCACCCGCTCCTCAATGGTCAGATTCGCGCCACCACCGGTGGAGAACTGGATGATAATTTCTCTGCACTTCCCGCGAACAGCGGCCAGTATCTCTTCGAACTTCTCCCGGGTCCCGGTAGGCTTGCCCTGCTCGTCACGCGCGTGGATATG
>CAZOJR010000158.1:0-2509 GCA_964580165.1 uncultured Gaiellales bacterium | reverse complement strand
CACTCGAGCGCAGACTGCGCTATCTGATCTGGTTGCTCGGGAGTGTTAGGGTTCATCTCTTTGGTCACCATGGCTCCGTTCAGAGCAGCCGTGATGATGACTTTTCCGGCGGGTAGTTTCATGATGGCTCCTTAATCCGCTGTCAGTCGACGCCGGCTATATGCGTCTAGAGATGAGGTCCTTGACATCTTCGAACACCTTGATGAGAGCTGCGTCCCGCTCCTTAAGAACCTGTTCGAGCAGACGATCGGTGTAGTCGAAGAAACCCCTGCCAGACTTGACCCCGAGTTCACCCTTATCCATCAAATCCGCCAGACTGCGCGGATTGTTGTCGATCGGCGCTTCGATGAAGTTCTTGTTCTGCAGATTGCCGTAGCTGAGGTCGATTCCGGTGAAGTCGTAACGCTGAACGAAACCCAACACCATCGCTCGCGGGATTATGCTTGCCTTCACCGCGAGATCGATCTGCTCGGCGGTCATATAACCGTTGTCGAGCAGAAAGAAGACCTCCCGGCCGATGATCCGTAGAAACCGGTTGATACAGAACCCGGGAACGAACCTCTCCAAGATAGTGGGAATCTTACCGACCTTCTTGAGTAGTTCGACGACGAACTCCACCGTGGCTTGAGCCGTCTCGGAACCCTTGACAACCTCGACCAGAGGAACGATATGTGGCGGTGCAAACCAGTGGGCAATGACGGTCTGCGATAGCCGCGCGGCCGGCATGACCTCATAGATGTTGAGATAGGAAGTATTGCTGGTAATGATGGCCCGCTCGGGACAGGCGCTGTTGAGTGCCTCGTAAAGCGCCTTCTTCGCCTCTATCTTCTCGGCGATACTCTCGATCACGAAGTCCGCGTTCTCTGCGGCCTCTTCCACCGACTGAGTGGTGGTGATCCGCCCAAGGATATCCGGGACCATGTCACCGGATAGCAATCCATGCTCGACGAACGTAGCCAGGTTCGCTTGAGTCACGAGCATGGCTTTCTCGATAGTCTCCGTCTTGCGGGAATACATGGTCACGTCGTATCCGGCGGTTGCGAACACCTGTGCCAAACCGGGGCCCATGGTGCCAGCGCCAAAGATCGCGACCTTCGTGACGTCTTGAACTTCCACGCAAGCGCTCCCCGATTCGTTCATTCCAACACAGATGTTGTGACCTTGCTGGTATTAGTATACCGCGATATAGATACTATATTTCGTATATGCCACCTGCGACTGGTAATTCGTGAGAGCGAGACACACCAGCACCGCAAGACACACGGTGCGCGAGTGCAGGGCAAGGACACAGAAAGCGTGAATAACAGCGCCATTTACGCAGTCAGAGACGCTGCGCCGGACCGCCCAACGCGCAGCAGACCACGGCTTCATTTTGAACTGGTTTTTACTGTTGTCCGGCCGGGACGAAAGAGCAACTGGCCGCTCACCCGCCACCTGAGGCACGTGCGCTTGTAGCAACGGGTGCAAGGTAGAGCTTCACCGTGATCGTAGCCAGCTCGCTGACAGCTGTCTTGCTTATGTCCTCCGGCGCCTGCGTTTTTCATCAGTAGTCTCCGCCCGCAGGAACTCCAGTACGGGAGTCCGGCTGGTAGAGAGTCCGGTTATCGTAGTAAGAACACGCCAAGAAAGTAGCCTGCGCGGCACCTCTCCAATCCCCAGGGGAGCGGCTATTTACCTTGCAAATCGGGCATCGCTAGTCTACGATATTCGCCATATTACTCAATAATATTGGGATATCGTAACTGTTTTTCTGTCTTAGCCGGCTTGGCGCGGTTGACTCCTGAGCAAGTCGCGGCGCCGGATAATGGCAGAGGTAAAGGGGGTGCCTGATGGCAGTGCCTGAACGATGCGGCCGCAATGAAGGGAGTGTCGACTCATGAGATGGGGTATGGTTATCAACCTCGCGAAGTGTACCCGGTGTCACGGGTGCATTGCCGCCTGCAGGATCGAGCACTTCCTACCGCTGCGGATCACCTGGCCAAAACTGATCGCCCTTGAGGTAGATGATGGCTTCAATATCGACGTATCCACGTATCCGGTCCGGTGTAACCAATGCAAAGAGGCACCTTGTGTAGAGGTCTGCCCCACGGAAGCCTCGCACAAGCGTGAAGACGGCATTGTGGCCATCGACTCCAACAAGTGCTTCGGATGCCGGTACTGTGTCATCGCCTGCCCCTATCAGAACCGTACATACCTTTCCAGGAAGAGAAATCCGAACTACTTCCCGGAGCACGCCAAAACAAGCTTCGAAAAGAAGGGTAAGACGCTCTACCCGCACCAAGTCGGCACCACCGAGAAGTGCAATTTTTGCATGGAGCGGATCGACGCTGGTCGCGCCAAGGGTCTGAAGCCCGGCATCGACCGCGAGGCTACCCCCGCCTGTGTCAATACCTGCCAGGCAAGAGCCCTTACCTTTGGCGACCTGGATGATCCCGAGAGCAACGTCTCCAAGCTCATCCGCGAAAAAAGCGGGTTCGTGTTGCATCCGGAGTATGGCACTGAGCCTTCC
>CAZOJR010000157.1:0-5606 GCA_964580165.1 uncultured Gaiellales bacterium | reverse complement strand
GCATAAAATATACGTGTAGTGCATAGCTGGAAATATAATATACGGTGGGAGAGCTTAACAGAGAGAGAGAAGAGACGAGAAGTTAAAAGCCGGGTTCTGAGGGCGCTTAGGGGAGAGATCGTAAAGGCAGACGGCCACGGGGGAAGGGCGAAGAGGGACGCCAGACCGGGCGGGGGAGGCTTGCGACGGCCGGGCGCGAGAGCAGCAAGCCCCAGGGGAGCGCTTTACGGGCAAGAGAAAGCCCCGTCCTGTGCTTACCTTTACAGAGCGGGGCCGGAAGTGATGGGGGCTAACCCTCGGTTACTACCCTTTGGTGCCGATAAGCGCGTCTAGCACGGTCTGTGCGGCCACACAACGGCCATAGAGCGCATCTGTAGTGGGGACACGGGAGAGAGCTACCCAAGCGTTTGTGAGCGCCTCAATGCCGCTCTGTGGAGTGTGATCTTCCATCTCGTCGAGCAGATATTCCAGGTCTGTTGAAGTCGCGGGCATGGTACCTTCCTTTCGTCGAATCGACAGTGAAACCCGTCCTTTTGCTTACCTCTTGCTTACCTGTCAGAGCAGAAAACCTAGAAAGACCTGCAAAACCGCATAGACAACAGCTGATTTGTAATCAGCAGGTTGGGGGTTCAAGTCCCTTCGCCGGCTCCTCATAGAAACAGCGGAAAACCCGCATTGTAAAGCCAAAAACACCCGGTTGCTTGTCTCCCATTACAGAGGGCACTGTACTCCCAATTACGCCCTATATCGCCAGTTCACCGTACCTGCTCCGGTAGTGTGCTGACTTGTGTGCAAAAGCTCTTGGAGGAAGGACTGAAGAGAAGGTCATGGTATGCGAGTGATGCCACATCACCCCTACGAGAGGGAGCACACCATGACCCGCACCAAGAGTAGAACAGCCGGCGCCAACCTGAAAGCTCTGGTGGCCAACGATCAGGAATTCCTTCGTCAGATCGTGCGCGAGGCTATGCAGCAGATCCTAGAAGCGGAGATGAGCGACGCTCTGGGAGCGGAGCCCGGAGAGCGCACGGAAGCCCGTCTCGGATATCGGGCCGGCCACTATCCCCGCACGCTCATAACGAGAGTGGGCAAGCTGGAACTCCGCGTGCCCCGCGACCGAGACGGTCGCTTCTCCACCGAGCTCTTCGAGAGATACCAGCGCTCGGAGAAGGCCCTGGTCTCCGCGCTCGCGGAGATGTATGTGCAAGGGGTCTCCACCCGCAAAGTGAAAGCCATCACCGAGGAACTGTGCGGGCACAGCTTCTCCGCCTCGGCCATCAGCGCGGTGAACAAGGGCCTGGATGAAAGCCTCTCTCAGTTCGCCCACAGGCACTTAGACGAGCCCCATCCCTATCTCATCCTGGATGCGAGATACGAACGGGTACGGGAAGGGGGCGTCATCCGCTCGCAGGCGGTGTTCGTGGCCATCGGCATCAACCCCGACGGCTACCGGCAGATCCTGGGCGTGGAACTGGCCGGGAGGGAGAGCCAGTCGAGCTGGCGGGACTTCCTCCTGTCCCTGCGGGACCGCGGCCTTCACGGGGTAGAGTTTGTGGTCTCAGACGACCATCAGGGCCTCCGCAAGAGCCTCATGGAGATACTCCCCGAAGCCGCCTGGCAACGGTGCTATGTGCATTTCCTGCGCAATGCCCTCGACCACATGCCTAGAAAGGCGAGTGATGACTGCCTGCAGGAGCTCCGGTGGCTCTATGACCGGCGCAACCTCTCAGAAGCCCACAAGGACCTTTCCGCCTGGCTCGTGCGTTGGCAGGGTACCTATCCCCGCCTGTGCGATTGGGTGGAAGCCAACATCGAAGAGACCCTCACCTTCTACCGCCTGCCGCTTGGCCATCACAAGCACCTCAAGAGCACCAACATGCTGGAGAGACTGAACGAGGAGATCAAACGGCGCACCCGGGTGGTGAGGATCTTCCCCAATACCGAGAGCTGTCTCAGACTGATCCGAGCTCTCGCTGTTGAGACCCATGAGGGCTGGCTGGAGGAGCACCGCTACCTCAACATGGATCTCCTTACCGAGCACAAGCGCGAACTACTACGGCAACTGGAGGAGGCGGCCTAAGAAGAAGACGTCGCGGAAGGACCGTCGTCATACCGTGATCCGCTTTTGCACAACTTGACAAACACAACCGACCGTCACGTTGTTACGAACCGGTGGTTGGATGGCGGCTGCGGGTGCTCTTGTGGGGAATGTCGTGGCTGGGGGTATATGTGCTTTGGCGGGCGTCTATCTGGGCCGGGCTGTATAACTTGGCCGGGCCGGTCGGGTGTTGTATTTCGCACAAACAAAACAGTTTGGGCATCTCGGACATTTCACCATAGGGGGTCGGCGCAGTGGCGGGACTGACTTATAAGGTCATCGAGATCTTCACAAGCGAACAGGCGCGCTACAAAGGCTCGCCGCTTCACGAAGCCATCGTGCGCATGGTTGCCCGGCAGAGGAGCGCCGCTCGGTGCATCGTCACCCGAGCGGTGGCGGGATGTTTCGAGAACGGTGAGGTGGCCTCGCACCGGGTTCTCGATCTCTCTCACAACATGCCTCTTAAGATCGAGATCATTCTTCCCTCGCCCGAGCTGGACAGGGTGCTTGAACAGGTGGAAAAGATGGTAGCCGACGGGATAGTCCTGATAGAAGAGAGCGATATCCGTTTGCATCGCACCACCGGAGGGGTCTTGCCGCGAAGTCTTCTGGTGCGGGACGTAATGACCGCCGCTCCGATTGCGGTGGGCGTGGACGCTGGTCTTCGAGAGGTGATCTCGGTTCTTGTCCGTTCTGAATTCGACGGTGTTCCGGTCACCGATCACCAGGGCCGGCTAACAGGCATGGTCATGCAAGATGAATTGGTCAAGAAAGTGGGGGTTCACTTCAGGCCAAGGCTTCTTGCCGCTCTCTGGCAGGGGATAGAGCTGGGACCGGTATCCGACGCCGAGCTGTTCGGCACTGGTGGCAGCGGTCTGAAGGCAGGCGACATGATGATCGGGGGTGCGGTAACCATTGGTCCCGATGATCCACTTGGGGCGGCGGTGAAACGTATGGCCAAGGAAGATCTCAAACGTCTACCGGTCGTCGACGAAAACAGGCGCCTGGTCGGTATGCTGGCACGCATCGATGTTCTTCGTGTTGCCGCTGCCGGCAGTTCCCGCCGGCACGTTCTGAGGCAATACGGGGCTATGGTCGCAGGAACAACTCCTATTGGGCAGGCAAACCTTCTTGAGGTACCTACCGTGTCGCTCGACACTCCGGCCCGCGACCTGTTGGACCTCATCGATGGCGAAGGACGGCGTATCGTGGTGGTGGACGCCGACCGCCGTCCTCTGGGTGTTATCTCAGACAGGGATCTTCTGCCCCTGCTCGATCCCGGCCGCGAAGACAGGATGAGCAGACTCACATCGGCTTCGCTCATGAAAACAGTTCCCACTATTACCCAGAAGACCGGCGTAGAAGAGGCGCTTGAATGGATGGTTGAGCATCGCCGGAAACGTCTCCCGGTGGTGGACGATGAGGGCAAGTACATGGGTATGCTGAGCCGGGAGGAACTGCTGCGCATCTTTGCTCCCGAATCCGAAGGAGAATGAAAGCCTGGTTCGCAGATCCACCGGGATCACCAGGATCGTAGGGATCGACCGGGATCTGTTCTCGCGATGGCCGGCCGGCGTTGATCTGTCACGCACAAGCCGGGAGGCTGGCTAAGAACTAGTCGGAGAACTCCAGCTCTGTCAGAAGTTTAGTAAGCGCCTCGATCAGATCGCCGGGCAACGGACTATTCTTGACCAGGTCGCGTGCCTCCTCAAGAGTCGTACCGGTCATAGATTCAGTCAGCTCCCGGAGATCGGTCTGCCGGGGCAGCAGAAAGTCACCCCTCACGGCCACGCTGCTCAGAATGAGTCCATCGAGGTCGGCGGCAAGGGTTATGACTCCGCTGGGTGCTTTGGCTGAGAGGGTAATGTTGTGTACCGGCCGGGAACCCGACGTCCATTCCGGCCGGGAGTACTTCGATCTATACAACTCATCTGCCCGGGCGTGTTCATCCTCCGATAGGCTCCCCAGTACTAACTCGATCTCGAGGTGGTTCGCCAGGTGCCCTGCCAATTTCCGCATTACCTCGTCCACTTGGATCGTCAGGCCGGTGGCTTCGCTCAGCGTGATAACCCGGTCCCGGACATTGTCGAATCCCTTGTCGGCAAACTTAAGCCGGGATGGCCGAAGAACCTTCGCCATTACTTCACAATCTGTGGATACAAGAAAGGTGCCGCTATGAACGAAAGCTCTGCCCCACTCAACCTGTGCGGAGCCATATACCTTTCGTCCGCCGATGGTGACGTCGTTCGTGGGGGAGTGCGCCGCCTGTGCGCCGTATTCTGCGCAGGTGTCAATCACCGCCTTCGCCACCATGGGATAGAGTTCGGCCGCTTGGGAGACGTTCGTGCGCTCGAAGAATTCCGCGTACCTGAAGAATAGCGAGAAGCAAAAGCTCCCCTCATCCTGGTATACGGCGCCTCCGGGGTTATGACGCCGGACTATGGGTAGGTCGCGAGTCCGGCAGTATTTCAGATCCACGTCCTCCTCTGGTACTTGGTACACGCCGATCCAGACAGAAGGCACGACTCGGCGCAGACGAAGTGTTTCTGAACCGGTTCCGTCGTCGAGGGCACGCAGAAGGGCCTCTTCCACGGCGAAGTGCATGAACGGGTTTGTAATCCCGTCCAAGAGAAGGCGGAACACTGGCCTAGAGCGTGTCGAAGAAGACACAGTCCTCCTTCTTGCACTCCTCGGTCACGTGGGAGAACGCACAGTGGATGGGGTGGGTGAAGGTTAACGGGATGCCCAATTCACGACCGATGAATTCTGCTGCGGTTTCAATCGCGGCATAAACGCTCTGTTTACAGCACCGTGGGCCACCCAGTTCGGCGACTCTCATTAGTGCATGGGCGGTTGCCCGTAGAGCCAGCGCACGCTCTTGACCGGATCGGAAGGTTGCGCCTGTTAGAAGAGATACCGCGCACCCCAAGCCTGCGCAGGCTCCGCAATCACCACGGGTGCCGCACACGGCCGACGGTACGTCTTCCATCCGGTGGATGGCAGTCCGTGTGGTCCCGTCCTTGAATACATGACCCTGATTCCGCAATGCCGCCAAGATCACCGGCGCCACCACGAGGTGATGCGCGGGACCGTGGGCACTGAAAGTGGGGTGTTTCATGATGAGTTCGGCGATGCCTACCGGATCCGGATCTGTGGTGGTCAGGGCTACGCGCTCGATGATCTCATGCGCCCGTGCCGTCCGGCAGCTCTCACAGACGTAATGGTCTTGCGGGCAGAGCCAGTCGCCTTCCTCTTTTATGCCGCAGTAGGTACATGTCTGCAACCCGGTGCCCTCCAGTAGTTCCGCGCCGCAGAGCGAGCAGCGGAAGACCGGCAGGGAAAGGCAGCTTTCTATGTCATCGGACGGCATTTATTCCACCCAGCCCTCTGGCCCTCTCGCCAACTCGTTGCGTATCGCGCTCTCCACCGTCTCGGCATCGGGAATCGCGTCATTGCTCACGATGCGTCCATTGATGAGCACGCTGGGCACTCGACAGACTTTCCTCAG
>CAZOJR010000156.1:0-5642 GCA_964580165.1 uncultured Gaiellales bacterium | reverse complement strand
GGCCGCACTCTTTAAGAACCTACTCAACTCGCTCCCGTGTATGTCCTTGTGATAGTATCTGCCCCTCTAATAGAACGACTGTGGAGTTGAGTTGAGTAGGTTCTTCAAGAGCGCGGCGTTCCCCATCCTTCTCGTAATCTTGCTTGCCTTCTTTGTGCAGAATCTCTTCTACGGGTCGAACAGCAAAGAGGAGATGACGTTCAACACCTTCAAGGCCGCAGTCGAGAATGCCCAGGTCGAACAGCCTGTCACCGTCAAGACCAAGGACCTGGTGGTGACGGGTAAGCTCAAGACGGGGGAAGCCTTTGAGGTGGGCTTCACGCAGGCCTATAACATGGAGGAGTTTCTCCTGGCCAACGATGTCGAGTTTAATACTGATATCCAAGAGACCTCCATCTGGGTCACTCTACTGAGCACCTTTGCGCCCATCCTCCTCATGATTGTGTTCTTCATCTTCCTCATGAACCAGATGCAGGGAGGGGGAAACAAGGTGATGAGTTTCGGTAAGTCGCGAGCCAAGCGAATGGCCGTGGATCAGCCGAAGATCACCTTCAAAGATGTTGCGGGTGTGGACGAGGCCGTGGAGGAGCTGGACGAGATCAAGGAGTTTCTCGAAAATCCAAAACGCTTCCAGAGCCTAGGGGCCCGCATTCCCAAGGGTGTGCTTTTGTTTGGGCCTCACCGGCAAGACCCTTTTGGCCCGCGCGGTTGCCGGCGAGGCGGGGGTGCCCTTTTTCAGTATCTCCGGGTCTGATTTTGTGGAGATGTTTGTCGGGGTTGGTGCCAGTAGGGTGCGTGATCTGTTCGACCAAGCTAAGCAAAACCAGCCCTGCATTATCTTCATTGACGAGATCGATGCTGTGGGACGTCACCGCGGAGCGGGCCTCGGCGGTGGTCACGACGAGCGTGAGCAGACTCTCAACCAATTGCTGGTGGAGATGGATGGTTTTGAGGCCAACGAGAGCATCATCATCATGGCTGCAACCAACCGTCCCGACATTTTGGATCCGGCGCTGCTCAGGCCCGGCCGCTTCGACCGGCAGATTGTGGTCGACCGTCCGGACCGCGAAGGTCGTAAGGCCATCCTCGCCGTGCATGCTAAGGGCAAGCCTATGGCACCTGGAGTTGAACTGGAGACTCTGGCTGCTCAGACTCCGGGCTTCACCGGCGCCGATCTGTCCAACTTGGTAAACGAGGCTGCGCTCCTCGCTGCTCGCCGGCGTAAGCGTGTCATTGAGATGGAGGAGTTGGAAGAGGCCGTTCTACGAGTCATCGCCGGTCCGGAGAAGAAGTCTCGCATCCTATCGGAAGAAGAAAAACTCATCACCGCGTACCACGAAACCGGCCATGCCTTGGTGGCGCACTATCTTCCCAATGCCGATCCGGTTCATAAGGTCTCTATCATCAGCCGTGGGCAGGCTCTTGGTTACACCATCACCCTCCCAACCGAGGACAAGTTCATGGTCAAGAAGAAGGAGATCATGGACAAGCTTTCGCATATGCTGGCCGGCAGAGTGGCCGAGGAAATCCGCTTCGACGATATCACTACCGGGGCATCTAACGATCTGCAGCGGGCGACCGAGACCGCCCGGCGCATGGTTACTCAGTACGGCATGAGCGAAAACCTGGGGCCGCTTACTTTTGGGCACGATCCTGCTCAGCCCTTCGTAGGGCGTGATTACGGCATGGGCCAGGAATATTCTGACGAGACGGCCGAGAAGATTGACGCCGAAATTCGCCGGGTGGTCGACGAGGCATACGAGGTAGCCAGTCGTATTCTCACTGAGCACCGTGAAGATCTGGACAAACTCTCACTGCTCCTGATTGACAAGGAGACTATCGACCGCGAGGAGTTCGAGGCCTTGCTGTCGGGAGAGGATCCTGCGGAGGTCTTCAAGGCGCGGGATGAGGCTCGTGCCCGTAAGGCCGCGGAGAGCAAGCGGTTGCAGAGGCAGCGGCGCTCTCGTGAACAGGATGAGTTGGAACCCGAGGGGCGCGAACGGGTGGCTACCGGCGGAGTGGCGCCGGTAGCGTCGCATGGCGATCAGGCCTAGACATCTTATGGACGCGGCTAAGATTGAGCAAAGCGTCCGGCTTCTCCTTGAAGCTATTGGTGAAGACCCGGAGCGCGGTGGCCTGGTCGATACTCCGCGCCGGGTAGCAGACATGTACGCCGAGATCATCTCCTGCGAACCGAACGACCTGTCTTCCATCGTGGCACCAATCGGTTCCGACACCCATCAGGAGATGGTGCTGGTACGCGACATCAGGTTCCACTCGCTGTGCGAGCATCATTTGGTTCCATTTTTTGGAGTGGCGCACGTAGCTTATATACCTTCCAAGAATGGGAATATCACAGGCATATCCAAGATAGTGCGCTTGGTGAGGGTGGCCGCCGCTCGTCTGCAGCTGCAGGAACGGCTTACCAGTACCATTGCCGATGTTCTCGTGGAGTCGCTTCAGCCTGCGGGGGTTCTCGTTCTCATCCAGGCGGAACACCTGTGTATGTCCATGCGGGGGGTGCGTGCGCCCGGCTCGCGGGTGGTTACATCCGCTGTCAGGGGAATATTCCATACCAGCGCGGCCGCACGGGCTGAGGTGCTCGCCTTGATCGAGGCTCCGGCCACCTAACTGCCCGGCGGGTGCCGATGATTCCCGTAACCGGTCGCGCTCAAGTCCTGGTACTAAGGGACCGCGCTCAAGTCAGGGCGGCTCTCGATCACGCCCGGGCATCTTCTGCCGGTATTGACATTATGGAAAACAAGGGCCTGTTCCGAGCGGTGCGGGTGCGGGACCTGAAGGCCGCCGCCGCCAACATTCTCAAACAAGAAATGCTGTCGCGAGGTGGAGAAGCCGCCATCTCGCGCGAAGTCTACGCACTGGGCGGGGAGAGTGCGGATTGTGTGCTGATGGGGACATTGGCCCAATTCGAACAGCTTCTACCTAAACTTAAGGCTCAACCTTTTGGGTTACGCGCTCTCTCGGCCTCCATCGAGATTGCGCTCAAGAACTACGATGAGGTCCGGCCGGTATGCCCACCGGGACTTCCACTGGGGGACGGACCTCTCTTGATGGGCATATTGAATATCACCCCCGATTCTTTCTCCGACGGGGACGCATACACCGACGTCGATGACGCGGTCCGGTCGGCAATGGAGATGGTTGAAGATGGCGCCGCTCTCATCGACGTCGGCGGAGAGTCAACCAGGCCGGGGTCCGACCCCGTGTCGCCGGACGACGAGCTGGACAGGGTGCTGCCGGTCGTCAAGGCTCTGGCCCCTTCTCTGCCTGGCCGCATCTCGGTGGATACCTGCAAGGCGCTGGTGGCCGCGCAGGCGCTCGCAGCCGGCGCCTACATGGTGAACGACATATCCGCCCTCCGTATGGATCCGGAGATGGTATCTGTCGTGCGTGACGCCGGTTGCCCGGTGGTTCTTATGCATATGCTCGGAGAGCCGAAGACCATGCAGCACAACCCGGTGTATGGTGATGTTGTCGAGGAGGTGTACCAGTTCTTGCTGGAGAGGCTGAATTGGGCCGTGGACAACGGGCTGAATGAAGAGAACCTGCTGATCGATCCGGGGTTGGGTTTTGGCAAGACCACTGCCAACAATCTGGCGATCATGCGCGACTTGGCGGCTTTTCGGTCGCTGGGCCGTCCGATAGTGCTTGGAGCGTCCCGCAAACGATTCTTAGGGGAGATACTGGGCATCGAAGAACCACGTGAACGAGATGTGGCCACCGCCGCCACCACAGTCATGGCGGTGGCAGCTGGAGCGCACATTGTCAGGGTGCATCGGGTCGGCCTCAACCGCGAGGCGGCTCTTCTTGCCCGCGCCGTCTTCGGTAGCGGCGATGAAACTCGGTGAATCGACCAACGGGGGCTGGTGTGGATATCTTCATTGAAGGGCTCGAGGTCTATGGACATCACGGGGTGGGGCAGGAAGAAAAAGTACTCGGCCAGCGTCTTCTCTATGACGTGCGTCTCACGGTTGAGAACTGCCGGGCGGCTGTCACCGACATGGTAAGTGACACAATCGATTACACCGAAGTGCTCGATCTGATAACGGAGATTGCTACCATCAATAGCTACTCCTTATTGGAACGACTGGCCCAGGTCACGGCCGAGGGAATACTCGAGAAGTTCCCCGTCGACGAGGTATGGGTCCAGGTTACCAAGCCTCATCCGCCGGTTGCCTGCGCCCTAACGAGCGTGGCTGCCGCGGTTGAATTGCAGCGGACCGACATCGAGGGCTGAGGGCTGGGAATTGCACGGCGCCTTCCGGCTCGGGTCTATCTGGGCCTTGGTTCCAATCTTGGAGACCGGGACGGTGTTCTCCGGCGTGCACGTATGCTTCTGGCGGATCTGCCCGACACAGTCGTGTGTGCCGAGTCTGTCGTTTATGAGACGGAGCCGATCGGGGGCCCCAGGCAGGGCAACTATCTCAACCAGGTGGTAGAGGTACGTACTTTGTTGCCGCCCCGTGACTTGCTGGCCGAGACCCAGCGCATCGAACGTGAATTGGGGCGTGAACGTATAGTGAAGTGGGGGCCTCGTAGCCTGGATATCGACATCCTTTGGTACCATGGCTTCTCGAGCCTCGATGGCGATCTGGCAGTTCCGCATCCTCGCATGGAGGAGCGCCGGTTTGTCCTCGAACCGCTGGCGGAGCTGGCTCCCCATCTCGTTCTGCCGTCGGGCAGGACCGTAGCAGAGGCTCTTGTCCTCGTGCGGGACCAAGTGGTGAGACGTGTTGATGATGGGGTTGCGGCTGCTGTCCCATCGAGGAGTGAGAGGTCACTCATGGAGCAATCGATCGTACAGGCGGAGATCCGTCGTGTTGCCCGAGAGACGAATACCGTAATCCTTGCTCACAATTACCAGCGTCCGGAAGTGCAGGATGTGGCCGACATTCTCGGGGATTCTCTCGGTCTCTCCCGGCAGGCGGCGGCCTCAAAAGCCGAGCGTATTCTGTTCTGCGGAGTCCACTTCATGGCGGAGACGGCGGCTATTCTTGCGCCCGACAAGCCAGTGATCGTTCCCGAGGTCCAGGCAGGATGTCCCATGGCCGATATGGTAGATACCGAGGGGCTGGAGGCGCTCAAAGCCGAGCATCCGCAGGCGGTAGTGGTGAGCTATGTGAATACCACGGCCGCCGTCAAGGCTATCTCCGATATTTGCTGTACCAGCGCCAACGCGGTTGAGATCGTCCGGTCGTTGCCCGCAGGTCGGGAGATCATCTTCACTCCCGATCGCAACTTAGGATGGTGGGCCGCAAAGAAGGCCGGACGGGAGCTGATCTTGTGGCCAGGATTCTGCCCCACTCACGATCTGGTCCAAGTGGAAGACGTGAAGAGAGCGCAGGCTATCCACCCAAGGGCGAAGGTTGTAGTCCATCCCGAGTGCAATCCTGCGGTATCGGAGATTGCCGACGCGGTGGAGAGCACGTCGGGAATGCTTCGCTTCTGCCGCGAAGATGACTCTGAAGAGTATCTTATTGGCACTGAGACCGGCATGCTGTACCGCCTGTCGCAGGATATCCCCGACAAACGGTTTTTCCCGGTTACCGATATGAGCGTCTGCCCTCACATGAAGCTGACCACTCTGGTGGACGTCTGGAGGGCGCTGAACGGACAGGGCG
>CAZOJR010000155.1:0-5807 GCA_964580165.1 uncultured Gaiellales bacterium | reverse complement strand
AGTAGCGGTTCTGAGTTTGTTGAGATGTTCGTAGGGGTCGGTGCAGCCCGGGTGCGCGATCTCTTTGAGCAGGCCCGCAAAGCGGCTCCTGCCATCGTGTTCATTGACGAGATCGACGCCATAGGCCAGAGGCGCGGAGGTGGCCTGAACTTGGGTGGCGGCAATGATGAGCGAGAGCAGACACTCAACCAATTGTTGGCAGAGATCGATGGTTTCAACACCGACATGGCCCGGCCGGATCATCATGGCAGCGACCAACCGGCCCGAGGTTCTCGACCAGGCGCTACTACGCGCGGGACGGTTTGACCGGCAGGTGGAGGTTGGCAACCCGGATCTCATTGGTCGGGTGCAGATCCTCAGAATTCATGCGAAAGGGATCAAGCTGGCTCGCGACTTCGATCTCGAACGGGCTGCCCGTATCACTCCTGGATTCAGCGGGGCCGATCTGGCCAACGCCATAAACGAGGCGGCACTTCTAGCGGCTCGGCGTCGCGCGGACTCGGTGGCGATTAAGGATTTTGAGGCGGCGATGGAGCGAGTAGTAGCCGGGCTTGAGAAGAAGACCCGGGTAATGAACGAGCGTGAGCGCAAGACAGTTGCCTATCATGAGTCGGGTCATGCGTTGGTGGCGGCGCTGCTCCCACATTCCGATCCGGTGGCCAAGATAAGCATCGTGCCTCGAGCTCGGGGAGCTCTCGGTTATACACTCCAGATGCCAACAGAGGATCGTTACGTCTTAACCAGGGATGAATTGGCCGACCGTATTGCCGTCATGCTGGGTGGGCGGGCTGCTGAGACTGTGATACTTGGTACCATCAGTACCGGTGCAAGTGACGACATTCAGAAAGCGACAGAGTTGGCCCGGCGCATGATCACTGAGTTTGGTATGAGCGACGAACTGGGGTCGGTTCGTTACGCGGGCCAGCAGTTACGCTACTTGGGCGGCATAGCCCAGGAGGATGGTCATCTCAGTCCTCATACTCAAGAGACGATCGACAAGGAGGTTAAGAACCTTGTGATGGAACAGCTTGAGAGGGCGCAGGCAGCGCTGCGCGAGCATCGAGGAGCGCTGGAGACTCTGGCTGCAGAGCTCTTGGAACAGGAGACGCTCGATGGGAGCGCGGTCCAGAAGGCCTTGGCGGGGGGCGGGGAGGACCTGTCGCGCGTGACTGGAGAGCCCGCATGAAGCCTGTGAGTGCCTGCCGGATCCCGGATGGAATGGCAGTGGAGCCATGAGACTCACCGGGGAACGAGAGCGCCGGACGGCGATTGGAGTTGTTGGAACCGGCAATATGGGTTCGGCCCTGGTGAAGGGGTGGCTCCGTGTTCCTGAGGCCGGGGTGGATCTCCTTGTGTGGGATGTGGCGGAGGCCTCGCTTGAACGGCTCCCCGTGTCTGGGATGATGTCGAGGGCAGCCTCTTTGGACGAGCTTGCCGATCGTTCGGACGTTCTTCTTGTGGTGGTTAAACCCAAGAACGGAGCGGAGGTATTGGGAGCGATAGCTGGCCGGCTTGGTCCACATCAGAGCGTGATCTCGGCCATGGCCGGAGTATCCATGGAGTGGATAAGGGGTGTTATGGGACCCGGTCCCGCCCTCTTTCGCATCATGCCCAATCTGGGGGTTGAGATCGGTGTGGGTGCGGTGGCGCTTGCCCCTGAAGCCGGGATGGACGAGGCTAGGACCCGGACGGTTACGACGCTTCTCAAACCTTTGGGAATGGTGGAAGTGATCTCGGAGGATCTGCTCGATGTTGTGACTGCGGTGTCCGGATCGGGTCCGGCGTTCTTGGCTCTGGCGATGGAGAGCATTGAGGACGGGGCGGTGGCGGCGGGTCTTTCCCGTTCAGCGGCACGCACACTGGTGCGCCAGGCTGCCGCTGCGACGGCCGGGTTGCCGCAGTATGCCGATTCGTCGGCCGGAATAAGGAACGGCTTACTCGCGGATTGCGACGCTGAACGAGTTGGTATTGATGTTCTTGAGAAGCGGGACGTACGTTCGGCCTTCCGCCAGGCTGTGGAGGCGGCTATGCACAGGAGCCGGGAGATCCGGGAGGCGAGCGGTTAGGTCGGAGGCACGAGCTGCTGGCAGCGGGTCGACGGAGGTTATAGAAACTAGGTTTTGAGCCGATAGCCTGATAAGTTGTAAAAGTCCCGATAAATGGGTATCAGGAACTGTAGTACTTAGGGGTCGTAGATAGGAGGATCATATGCTCGTTCGCGACAGGATGTCCAAAAATCCCATCACCACACACCCTGGTGCGTCTGTTCCCGACGCGCTTAAGGTGATGCAGGGAAGCAAGGTGCGCCAACTGCCCGTACTGGACCCCAAGGGTCAGTTGGTTGGCATCGTGTCTCTGGTCGATCTCTTCCGCGTCTCACCCTCGCCCGCGACTTCCCTCAGCGTTTGGGAAGTCGACTATCTGCTCGAGAAGATCACGGTAGAGAAGGTGATGACGCGCGATGTTATTACCGTGACCGAGGATACCGCTGTGGAAAAAGCCGGGCAGATCATGTCCGATAACAAGATCAGCGGTCTCCCAGTGATGCGCGGTGATGAACTGGTGGGCATCATCACAGAGTCGCATCTGTTCAACATCCTCCTGGAACTCTTCGGAACGAGCACGGCAGGGACGCGGATCACCGCGAAGATATCTCATGACAAAGGAACGCTGGCGAGCATCACCGGGGCTATCTCGGATCTCGGTGGCCAGATCGAAGCTCTTGGTCTGCACGGTGACTCGGAGACCGTGACGTTCAAGGTGGTGTATTGCGATCGCGATGAACTGCTGGAGGCCGTTAAGCCCTTCGTAATCGAGATTCTCGATGTGCGCGAAACAGGAGTTATGGCCCACTGCCAGTAAGAAGGTGACCGGCGGGGGGATCACGGCTGCTTTGGCAGCCGTGATCCCCCCGCCGTCTTTTAGAACTCGTTGGATGTCGAGCTGGCCGTTTTATGCCGCCCGCGCAGGTATACGAACCAGTAGACAACTCCGACAAGGACAGCTCCGCCGACGATATTGCCGATAGTGACCGGAATTAGGTTGTTTACGAAGAAGTTGCTCCAGGTGAGGTCTGTATAGTCGGCTGCGGTCTTGTGAATGGTGCTCCAGAACGAATCGGGAGCGCTTGCTTTTATGAACAGCCCGATCGGTATGAAGTACATGTTGGCTACGCTGTGTTCGAACCCGGCTGCAACGAATGCGGTGATCGGTGGAATGATGGCCAGGATACGGTCGGTGGTGGTCCGGGCGCTGTAGGTCAGCCACACGGCCATGCATACCAGGGCATTACACATGATTCCCAAGGCGAGAGCTTGAAAGAAGCCCAGCCCCGCTTTTACATTCGCGGTCGAGAGCGCTGCCAGCCCTATGGCTCCTCCCCCAAACTCATACTGGCCGGTTGCCAGAAGGAGTCCGGCAGTCATTACCGAGCCGACGAAGTTGCCTACCCAGACGATAAGCCAGTTCCAGAGAAGGCGTGCGGTGGTGACCTTGCGACCGGCCCAGGCCATGACAATGAGGTTGTTACCGGTGAACAATTCCGCCCCGGCAACGACAACCATGATGAGACCCAGACTGAAGGCCAGACCGGCAAGCAGGCGGACGACCCCGTAGGGAAGACCGGTGGAAAAGGCGGTGGCTCCATCGGCAGCACTGACCGAGATGCTGCCGGCGCTGATCGTAGTTGCAAACACCGCACCCAGAGCGATGAATGCCCCGGCAAGAATCGCCAAGACGAAGCTCTTAGAAAACTCCATGTTGGCCTTCGCTATACCGCCTTGCTCGGCTTTTACGGCCATCTCCGGCGGAAGGAGTGCATCTAGGCCGCTCTTCATGCTCACTCTCTATCTCCTTTTCTCGAGCGCTTGTTGACAGAGTCTGACGCCTTCCATAGCGTCGTCGGTCCACAGGTCGGCTCCCACATAACGGGCCACCTGTTCGTTTATGGTTCCTCCGCCGATGACGTAAATAGGTGCTGGAACTACGCTTGTGAGGTGCTCTTTCAGAAGGGCCACTGTGTCATGCATAGCCGTAAAGGCTGTGAGCAGCAGACCGGAGAGCCCCACGATGTCCGGCTTGGTCTTTTTGGCGGCGTCCAGGAAGCTTTCGGGCGGCACGTTGACTCCCAGGTCATCCACGGTGAAGCCGAACATGCGAAATGCGAGTGCCGCCATGTTCTTGCCGATATCGTGGATATCACCGGCCACCGTTCCCAATAGTACCCGCCCCGAGGCGGTGCCCACGATTTCGTTTTCAAGGCCGGGCTGGGCCAACTCCATTACCCTGCGGAAGATCTCCCCGGCCATTATGAGGCCGGAAAGAAAGATGTCTTTCTGCTCGTAGCGTTCGCCGACAATCCGCATGCCTGCCTGAACCGCGTGGACGATGTCCACCGAGCTCACCCCTTTGGATAGAGCGGCCTGGACCAGGCGAATAGCGGTTCTTTCGTCCAAATTGGCCACCGCGGCGCTGATGGTCTCCATACCGGCTACGCTCATTGAGCACCTCCGGGCGGACCTGCACCGAGGTAGCTCGTGAGGCGGAATTGGTCGGCCCGGCACAAGAACCGGCCCCAACTGGCCGGGTGCCCGTCAAAATCGCTGAACAGGCTTTCCAAGCAGAAGGCGGGTGAGCCCTCGTTCACCCCCAATACTTGGGCTGCTCCTGCATCCAGGCTGACGGCCTGGATGGTGAGACGGCCGCTCAGCACTCCCTCCACCTGGGCGGAACGGAGCAGCCCTTCGAGAGAAGTGACCCGCAATTCGGCCTCGACAAGAGGCCGGTGCTCGTCGTAGACCACGTGTTCCAGTTGGTAGATCAGAGACTGACCGGCTCGCTGGATAACCCGGCGCAGAAATACGATGGGTTCTCCGGATGATAATTCCAGCATAGCCGCCACATGTTTGTCCGCCGGGATGATGCTTGCCTCCAGTAGCAGGACTGATACCGAGGCGTCGTCTACCCATAGGTCTGTGATCTCTTGGAGCCGGAAGATGGCCTCACCCATGTCCGGGGAACGAACGAAGGTGCCTTTACCCTGCGTGGTGCTGACAAGCCCGCGGTCGAGGAGAATGTTGATGGCTCGCCGCACCGTCATCGGACTTACGCCATATTGGGCCCGGAGTTGAGGCTCGGTGGGCAACTGGTCGCCGGCGCGGTAGAGCCCGGCTCCGATCCGTTCGGTTAAGGCGTTGGCGATACGGAGGTAGGCCGGCTCATAAGACCGGCGGCCGTCGGTGCGGGTCTTTCTAATACGGTCTGTGGCCACCTGTGTTTCGTGCCTCCCCGAATGCTTGCGCATTTAGCTATATAACTATAGAATATCTTGTGTGCAGTTGGAAGGGGTGCCTGTGGGGTATGTGCCATAGGCCGTGTTCGCAGTCAGTCCCTCATCGAGGGCGAGCAACGTCGATGGAGCACTGGAGATCATGAAGAGCGACATTGAAATCGCGCAAGAAGCCACCCTGATCCCTGTGACCGAGGTGGCCGCGGGCCTTGGGCTCGAGCAGGATGATATCGATCCCTACGGCAAGTACAAGGCAAAGATCCACCTTGATGTTCTCGAACGGCTGAAAGACCGTCCGGACGGGAGGCTGGTACTGTGTACTGCCATCACGCCTACTCCGGCGGGCGAGGGCAAGACCACTACCAATGTCGGTCTTTCAATGGGCCTCAACAAGATCGGTAGGAAGGCCATTGCTACGCTCCGCGAACCCTCTCTTGGCCCGTGCTTCGGCATCAAGGGGGGGGCGGCCGGTGGCGGCTATGCCCAAGTTGTACCTATGGAGGATATCAACCTTCATTTT
>CAZOJR010000154.1:0-5827 GCA_964580165.1 uncultured Gaiellales bacterium | reverse complement strand
CTCGCCCGTGGGTGTTCGGCACCCGGCGGCGGCAGCGCCTCGTGGGGCCGGTGCACCGGTAGGAAGTGACAAGCAGGAGGCATAGTGACCGGGTTGTTTGCCAGCATAGTGGGACAGCATATGGCCGTCTCGCTTCTCTCCCGGGCGTTGGAGCAAGGAGCTTCTCATGCCTATCTCTTCTCGGGGCCGCCCGGGACCGGCAAGAGAGAGGCGGCGCTTGCGTTCGCGGCGGGGTTGGCCTGCCCCAACGGAGGGTGTGGTGTCTGCAATACCTGCCGCCGCATTCTTGGCGGTCTGCACCCAGACGTCGAGGTCATTGCTCCTGAGGGCAACTTCATCCGCAAAGAGGAGATCACCGAGATCAACCTGCACGCAGCCTACCGGCCGTACGAAGCCAGAGCCAAAATCTACATCTTCCTGGAGGCCGACAGCTTCAATGCCGAGGCGGCCAACGCTTTTCTCAAAACCTTGGAGGAACCACCCGGCCACGTTCGTTTCATCCTCGTGACCGATCGCCCGGAGAGACTCCTCCCGACGATAGCGTCGCGTTGCCAACCCGTCATGTTCTCACCGGTACCTGCTCCCGCTATTGCCTCAGATCTGGTTTGCCGATTCGGATTAACAGAAGAAGAAGCAGCTCTTTTTGCGCGGGTGTCTGGTGGCAATCTCGGCTACGCTCGGGAATTAGCGGCATCGGATACCGCCCGGCGGCAGCGCGATCAACTTCTCGACCTGGCCAGGAATATCCCCGCGGCCGGTCTTATGGACACCCAGGTGGCTTTGGATGAAGTTATGGCCACTGTGGAAGCGAGGGCGGTTGAAGGGGCCAGTAGCCTCGATTCCGAGTTCGAGAGGGCACTGGAGTGGGCGGGCGACGCTCGCACGCGGAGTTGGCTAAAGAAGCGTCATGACGAAAAGGTCAAACGGCAGCAGCGGCGGCTGCAGACCCAGGGTCTGCAAATTGTCACCCGTGTGTTTGCCGGGTGGTACCGTGACCTTGCTCTTGTTTGTGTGGGCGCGGAAGAGGCGGTGTTGAACCAGGATCGTCTCGATGACCTACGGGCTGTGGTGATTCCCGGGAGTATCCGAAACTACGAACAAGCCGTCACGATGGTGTGCAAGGCGCAAGAACGGCTCCGGTATAATGTTGATGCCCGATGTGCCGTCGGGGACATGTTTCATTCCATTAAGGAGGCCCTGACTCAGTGGCCGAGATTGTAGGGGTCGTTTTTCGAGGTGGCGTCAAGGTATATCACTTCGATCCGGCCGGACTTGAACTCAACCGGGGAGACCGTGTCGTTGTCCAGACCGTAAGCGGTCCTGAGATCGGCCAGGTGGTCGAACCACCTCGTATTGTCGACGATTCTGATCTCCCCGCTCCGCTGAAGAAGGTTGTGCGCATAGCCACGGACAGGGATCTTCAAAGCGAAGCGGCGGGTGAGGATATGAAAAAGCAGGCCATTGATACCTGCCGGGAGTTAATCGCCCGCCACGGGCTGGACATGAAGCTGGTGGGAGCCGACATCGGGTTCGGAGGCGAGAAGATCACGTTCAGCTTCTGCGCCGACGAGCGGGTTGATTTTCGTGAGTTGGTGGCCGATCTGGCCAAGACTCTCAAAGTGCGCGTGGAGCTTCGTCAGGTGGGGGCGCGTGAAGAGGCACGTATGGTCGGAGGGCTGGGACCGTGCGGCCGCAGTCTTTGCTGCACTCTGTTTGCCGGCGACGACGAGCCGGTGTCGATTCGCATGGCCAAAGAGCAGAATCTTCCTCTCAACCCCATGAAGATCTCCGGCCTATGCGGCCGGCTTATGTGCTGCCTCAAGTATGAACAGGAGCAGTATGTACGTTTCCGTAAGGAGGCGCCGGCAAAAGGTACTCCGGTCTCGTGCCCGGACGGGGAAGGAGTGGTCGCTGGCTACAGCGTGACGAAAGACGCCATCAATGTTCGACTGGAAGATGGATCGTTCACTACGGTACAACTCAGCACATGCCGGTGCGAAGAAGGCGGCGGTTTGGTTGTGGTGCCCGAAGTCGAGGAGCCTCCGTACGTGCCGATGCTGGAAGATGTCACCGGACTGAACGGCCTGGCCGATGAGGAATCCGGCGGGGATGATCTGCCGGTGGTGGAAGCCGAGGTCGTACTTGGTGCCAACGGTGAGCCCGTGGAGGTCATCGTGGCTGAAAGTTCGCGACGTGGGCGAGGCAGGCGGGGCCGGGGCCGGCGCAGATCTAAGGGGCGCGCACCGGTGCAGGCCACCGCTGAGGGCACAACGGCTTCGGACGCAGGGCCCGAGAGTGCCGCCAGGGAGGCTGGAGCCGAGAACAAACACAAACAGCGATCTTCTCAGCGTTCGGACCGGCAGCCCGCACACTCCGATCGGCGTCAGAAGGGGGAAAGCGGCTCAGAAAGACAAAAGCCGGCCGGGGAGACCGCCGGTGCCGGTGAAACTGCTCCGGCAACTGGTAGTAGCCGGTCGCGCCGCCGGCGCAAGCCGCGGCGCCCGAGCGGGGGAGATGGTAGCGGAGACGGCGGAGATTCCAGCGGGTCTGCGGGCAGCAAGAATAACAGCGACGCAGGTGGGGCCCGAAGCTCCGGACGCTCCGGCGGGCAGCGCAGTTCGGGTGCCTCGGATGGAGGCGGCGACATCTAGTAGTACTTGTCAGCTTCCCGGCGAACTCTTAAACTTAAGCGCCTGCTTCGCATCTGGGGCATCGAGCATCCGGGTGTTGAGGCGTACAGGCCGACGTAGCTCAGATGGCAGAGCGGCTCACTCGTAATGAGCAGGTCCGGGGTTCGATTCCCCGCGTCGGCTTTCTCTGGGGGCCGCCCCCTGGCCTCGATTGCAGTGGGGTCTGCTGCATAGGGTCAAGTGCCTCTGTAGCCCATATCAAACCGGCCATCCGGCCGTGGTCAAAACGTCACCACCCGGTCCGAATCCCGCACGATCTCATATTGGTCCTTGAGCGTCGAGAGGGGGCACACCTCCGACCCTTCTGAGTTTCGCAACTTGAGACAAGATCCGCAGGCCAGGAACTCCCCACCCGCATCCAGCACTTTCTGCGCTTGGTCCTTGACGTTGAACTTAGCATTCTCAATCTGGTCGATCTCCACGCCTTTTCCCGAGAGGAATATGCGCACCTCGTCACCCTGCTCTAAGCTGTATAGAGCCAAGCGCAAAGCATTGAACACGGTTTCAGGTTCAGTGTGGGTAATAATCACTCCAAGCTTCATGAGGCTCCCTGTCGATTAGTAACACTTATCTACCTATATGTTATTACCAGTTATTTGCCCTTGTGAAAACAGGGGTATTTTCAGATGCAGCGGGGATGACAGGGTGATTTAAGAGTGCTGCGGTCGGAGGTGAACGTATCCGAGCCTTCGTGATGGCGCCGTTACTGCCGAAGCTTCTGGTTGCATGCACTATGAACGCCAGCAGCTGCTGGGGAACGCTCTTCTTGCCTGCGGTAGTTTGGAAGCTATCAACACCCTGCTGCCCCGGGGGCTCTTGCTGTGAGGGCGAGCAAGAAGCTGCGCAGCGATGAACTACTGCTGACCGCGGTTTTGCCGGCACACGTCTGCGTATGGAACTCGACCGGGTGCCGTTGTGGCGTGGCGATCACGTCGAGACCCACATTCAGGCTCAGGGAGGAGCCGTAGGTACATCGCGGGGAGCTGACTGGCCGGTCGGATAGCCGAGAGTGCGGGCGTTTCTTCCGCCGTAAACGGCGACGCTCCGTTGGAGTCTCAGCGTGATGCGATCATCGTCGCTTTGGCCGAGGGGGCAAAACAGGGTGGGCTGGGTTTATGACCACCCCTTCCGCGGAGCGCAGCGGCCATAACCAGGTTATCCTGGAGTAGCGGTTGCGTGACCAACCAGTGGAAATCGGCCATCTTGCTCTTACCCAGATGGGCTCAGGGTTGCCTGTATGACGTAGGGGTCTGGTTCCATGTCGGTCCTGATATACTGTTGACAGCGGAACTATGTCGTAAGAAGATTATTGTAAAAACAGAATGTTTTGTTGGCAATTGACCTTGGCAGAATTGTCTTGTTTGAGCATGAGTTGTTGAGATAATGATACAGGATGGTCAATATGACCTGGCGTGAAGGCACAGTCGGTGTTCACCATGTGAATTTCACAGTGGAAAACCTTGACCGGACCGTGGAATTCTATACCGGTCTATTGGGTTTTGAACTACGGTCAAGGGCGACATACCATGGCGACACGTTAGTTGCCGTGGATCTGCTGGGCGATCTGCACAGCCAGGAAACCCGGGAAGGCGTGTGCTCGGAGATCGCGGTTCTGGAGCTCACCGGTACCCGGGTTGAATTCATGCAGTGGCTCACTCCGAAGACGGCTCCATACCATCGTGATGTCTCCATAGCCGGTGCCGCCCATCTGGGAATCGCGGTCAAGAATATCCGGGAGATTCGCAGCCGTCTCGAAGAGGCGGGTGTTGTGTTTCGCTCGCCCGTTGACCATGTGCATGAGGAGGTTGGCCACAGGCCTTGGCAGTGGTGTGCCTTTGAAGACCCCGACGGCATAATTGTGGAGTTGATACAGGAGCAGCCGGTCACCAACCTAGTCAGGAAGCTCGGCTCACGCATCCGCGAAGCCCGCCAAGTGCGCGGTCTTACGCTGAAAGAGGCGGCGAAGAAGAGCGAGATCAGCGTCGCTCACCTTAGCCAGGTTGAGAGGGGTGACGCGATCCCTTCTATCCCGGCTTTGATGGGGATATCCGCCACCCTCGGCGTGGCTCCCGATTACTTTCTTAGAGCCGATATTGAGGGGTTGCCGGCAAGTTTTGATGTCCGTCCGCCTTTGACATCGCGGAGTGAATCTCCCGGCATTCGTAAGGGCGTGCGGGTCTCGACGCCGTCAGGTCGTCAGGTTATGAGCGTGGCAGGCGGTATTTCATGGCATCAACTCTCTGATTCCGATGCCCCAATCAGCGTAGTCAGGACGCACTACGACGTGGGGGCTGTTAGTGAGGATCTTGGCATTAATCAGGTGGGAACAGAGGTTGGTGTTGTGCTTGAAGGGACTCTGGAAGTTGAGGTGGATTCCCGCACGCATGTTCTCAAAGCTGGCGCGAGCATTACCTACGATCGCTCAAACCGGCGGCGATTCACCAATATCGGCAAGGTTCCAGCGGTAGTGCTGTGGGTGGTATCCGAGGCGTCGTGACACCGCCCGTGTTCTGGTCCGGAGTGGGAGACGTTGGCGCGGTCATTGGCATGATGCTCTACGGCCGAGAGTCTGGGCTCGAGAGATAACCTAGCCGATATCTAGCCCTGTTCTCGCGCACGGTCTCGATGCTCCCTTCCCTCCTGCCGGCAGTTGTCAGCTGATTATTCTTGTCGTACCCTAGCTATTGACATATCTACCATCATAGTATTATGCTCATACGTACCGTACCCTTACTCTTTGCCGGACTTGGGTACTGGGGAGACTAGAAGGAGGTCTCGTGTCCAAATCAAGCTGCTTCGATCTCAGCGGGAGAAAAGCACTCGTCACGGGCGGAGCAAGTGGCATCGGGCGAGCCTGCGCCCTTGGCATGGCGGCGGCAGGCGCAGACGTGGCGATTATCGATCTCCAAGAGCAGCAGGCGCAGGAGACCGTGGGCATGATCCGGGACATGGGCAGGCAGTCCATCTTCGTGCCCTGCAATGTGGCTGACGTTGGCCAGGTGGATGCCATGGTCGAGACTGTTGTCGATGCTTTTGGGCGTTTGGATATCGCGTTTAACAATGCCGGAACTACCGGCATACCTGGGGCGACAATCGACGATACGGCCCTAGTTTCTTGGGAGCGCACTCTATCTGTG
>CAZOJR010000153.1:0-5830 GCA_964580165.1 uncultured Gaiellales bacterium | reverse complement strand
TGTCAAGAGGCCCTCAGGCAACATAACCAGCCACCGCCGGTCCTCGTAGGCACGGCATCGAGCCATCACCCACGAGGACGCAACGATGGCCTTTCTCAGTAGGCCAACCGGCACCATCGGCCGTTCTTAGCCACAAGACGCTCGGGAAACTGTCCTTCAGGTCTACAGGTCTACGCTACGCAGTCGGCGCTCCGTTCAGCAGAGCCATTTCTGTGGTTGCGAAGCCGTGCAACATGCAGTAGACGTCTCTGAGGTGTTTGCCGAACGGCACGTCGTCGTCGGTTGTGCCGTAACCACCCATAATGCCGCACGTGATATTCACGAAGTTCACGCCGATGTGGTCGACGAACGCCTTGACCAGCATGCCGCACTTGGGGTTGTATTCGTACTTCTCTTTGTACGACCAGGCAGACTGCATGAGGTAGCAATGCGCCGCCTCGTACTGCATTTTCATCTCGGCCAGCTTCATAGCCACATGTTGGTGCTCGATGATGGGCTTGCCGCCCTGGACGCGCTGCTTCGCGTACTCGAGAGCCTCTTCATACACCGAACGCACGGTTCCCAGGTTGGCGGCTGCGCCGAGGAGCCCGAATGGCGGCGGTACACCAAGAGCGGTCTTGGACCAGTCAAACTGTGGGCCGCCCCACTCACCCTCGGTACCCCAGGCTTCTCCCTCTTTGCCAAGCAGGTATTTTGTCGGGATCCGGCAGTCCTCGAAGATCAGCGAGGCATTGGCGAGCAGCCTTCTTCCCAGCTTGTTGTGGAATCTGCCCACTTTGAACCCGGGGGCATCGGCAGGCACGAGGAAGCAGCTCAGGCTCGTCGATATGGGGCCCTTCCGGTCGGTGCGCGCATAGAGGAAGTACAGTTTGGCGACGCCCCCGCACGAAATGTAGTGCTTGGTGCCGTTGATGACGTACTCGTCACCCTGCTTCACCGCGTAGGTCTGTATGGAGGCTCCAGGAAGTGCGAATCGGTGCCGGCGTCAGGTTCCGAGCGAGCCAATCCCAAGAGGAACGTATCGTCCTCCATGAATTTGGTCAGCCACTCGTCCCGAAGTTCTGGGGTCAGCTCTCCGACCAGCCGGGGTGATTCCGTGTAGCAGCCCCTCATGATGGTGGCAAAGCCCTGGTCGGCGGCACCAAGCTCTTCCAGGATTAGGGCTAGCGTTGGATAGTCAGCCCCCACTCCACCAAACTTCTCCGGGATAGCTGCAGTCCGCAGACCTAGCTCCGACGCCTTTTTAATCAAGTCCCAAGGCACGCAGTCCTTTGGATCTTTCTTGGCGTCGTACTCCATGGCCACGGGTTTCACCTCGTTCTGGGCGAAGTCCCGGACCATGTCGCGGATCATCTCCTGCTCTTCAGTTAGTCTGAAATCCATGCATTCATCTCCTTCTCAAATCCCGTAGGGGCTGCTGCCGAATTCCACAGGGCACCGGCGATGCCGGTCAGTCACCCAGCCGGCGCTCGCACCGGATAATCAGCTTCATGATAGTACCAGTGCGGAGGCTTGGCTGCACTTCCGGCGAACTTTTCATGGGTCACGCCAAGTATTCGGACGACGTATATGTATGTGTCGCTATCTGCATCTGGCCGTACAAGCGGCACCATCCAGAGGTGTAGCCGCGTTCACACCTGGTCGGAGCCACTGCGGCCCGCGACGGATGATCGTATATGGACCATGAGCGCTCGGGCCGCTGGTGGCAGGGGCCGGTCGCGTGGGTAGATGATATTGAGATCGCGGTATAGCGGTGTCTCAAAAGGAACAGCCACCAGTCCGTCAAACGTTTCGGGACCGGCTAGCATTTTTGGCATTGGTGCGATGCCCATGCCGGTTCTGACGAGAGCTTTGGTCAGTTCGGGGTAATTGGCCCGTCGAGACAACCTTGGTTCCACGCCCGCACGCCGGAAGGCATCGGCAGTCACGTTGCCGGCGTTGAGGCCTGCCCGAGGAAGTAGAATTGACTCGTTCGCAAGCATGCTCAAAGCCACGGCGGGCTTTTTTGCGAAGGGGTGGTTTCGGGGGACGACCAGGACAATCTCTTCGGTAAGCAGGTGTTGTGTCGCTGTACGGGTTGATCCCCAAGGAGTTACCACGGCGCAGTCGAGTTCGCCAGTGATGACCGCATCCTCGAGTTGTGCGTCGTCCTTTTCGATGAGGTCCACGGTGACTCGCGGATATGCCGCGAAGAAGGAGGCCAAGATCGGAGTCAGGAGAATGGCCATGACGTTGCCGACAGCTCCGAAGCGGACAGTGCTTGGTGCCGTGCCCGTCTGCTCCCGGACAAGGTTGACGATCTCTTCAGTGCGGGTGATGATCGCCTGTGCCAGTGGTAGTAGTGACTGTCCGGTAACAGTGCATTCCACGTGCCGGCCGTATCGTTCAAAGAGACGGGTACCCAGTTCGCTCTCCAAACGGGCGATCTGCCGGCTTAGTGTCGGCTGGGTAGAATGCATGGCTCGTGCGGCCCGGCTGAAACTGCGGGCTTCGGCCACGGCCACAAATGACTTGAAAAGGTCGAGTTCCATCTATGCACTATCGTAATACTTTGAGCAAGCGATGAAAAGTTATCGGAAAGCTTTTCGCTACCTCCCGAGTCGGGATATCATGTACACGGCCCGCGCCCCCGTTTGGGGACGCTGCTTGTTCTTGCCTACAAGGGGATGGATGACTGATGAAGATCGCGGTTTGCGTAAAACAGGTGATCGATACAGAAGCCGAGAAGAAGCTCGACTCTTCTTCCTGGCGTCTGGATCGCAACGTGACCTGCATTCTCAACCCGTATGACGAGTACGCGGTCGAGGAGGCGTTACGGATTAAGGAGGCCCACGGCGGTGAAGTAGTGGTCGTTTGCATGGGGCCCGAGAAGGCGGAAGACGCCGTTCGCAAAGCCCTGGCCATGGGAGCCGATAGCGCCGTCCTGGTAACCGACCCTGCGCTTGCCGGCTCGGACTCTCAGGCGACGGCCTATGCGCTGGCCGAAGCACTGAAGAGCCTGGAGTGGGATCTCGTGATTTTTGGACTGAGGTCTACCGACGGCGAAACCGGTTGTGTTCCCGGCGCCGTGGCAGATCGGTTGGGTGTAGCGTTGTTATCTGGTTTGGCCAAGGTCGAGGTGGAAGGTTCGACCCTCAACGTTCATCGGGAGACGGAACTCGGCTACGTTGCCTATGAGTGTCCGACGCCAGCGGTGCTCTCGGTTATCAAAGGCATAAACGAGCCTCGATATCCTTCGATGAAGGGCATCATGGGGGCGAAAAAGAAGCCGGTCGATAAGAAAGATGCTTCGGCTCTGAGTCTCGATACTGCCAAGCTCGGGCTGTCCGGCTCCAAGACCCGGGTGCTGTCAGCTCGCTCTCCTGAGCCCCGGAAGGCGGGGCAGAAGATAGAAGATGATGGTACAGGCGCCCAGAAGATCGCCGAATTCTTGGCGAGCGAAAAGCTCGTGTAGTGGAGGAGATACCAGTGAGCAATCAGAGTGGCATCCTCGTTGTAGCCGAGCCTAAAAACGGAAAGCTCGCCAACGTTACCCTAGAGAGCATCACCCAGGCCCGTGCCTTGGCCGCCACAGCCGGTGGATCGGTTAGCGTGGTTGTCATTGCCGCAGAGCCCGCCCCGTTCGTGGCCGATGCCGGCCGGTACGGCGCCGATCGAGTCTATGTCGTTGAAAGCCCCGAGGCAGCGGTATTTCGCCCGGGCCCGTTTGTCGACGCGGCGATGGCCGCCATCAAGGAAGCTGATCCGGCATTGATTCTATGTGCGGGTTCGCCCGACGGCCGAGACATTGCTTCGGGCTGCGCCGCTCGTCTCGGTGCCGGTTTGCTGGTCGACATCACTGGCCTTGAAGCCAAGGATGGTGGTTTTGTTGCCACGCATCCTTGCTTTGGCGGTAATGTGATCGTGGAGAAGGAAGCAACGAGCAGCCCGGCTGTCGCGACAGTGCGTCCCAACGTATTCGCCCGTGAGGAAGCAGCCAAGGATGCGGAAGTCGTGCCGCTGGCCGTAGATTTCGCTCCGAGTGGTCTCATGGCCAAGGTGCTCGATGTCGTATGCGAGAGGGCGGGCATTATCAGCCTTGAAGAAGCTGAAGTCATCGTCGCCGGCGGCCGGGGTGTCGGCAGCGCCGAGAAATTCGATGTGATTAAAACCTTGGCTGACGAGCTCGGTGCGGCCATCGGCGCAAGCCGTGCCATCGTGGACGAGGGCTGGGTCAGCCATCAATTCCAGGTGGGGCAGACTGGCAAGACTGTCTCGCCCAAGCTCTACATTGCCTGTGGCATCTCGGGAGCCATCCAACACGCCGCGGGGATGCAGACTTCAGACTATATTGTGGCCATCAATAGAGATCCCGAAGCACCCATCTTCAACTTTGCGGACTTTGGCGTCGTAGGCGATCTACATGTTGTTGTTCCCGCGCTGATAGAGGAGATCCGTCGGCGCAAGGCCGCGTCATAAGGGCGGTATACAAAATCAGTTGAGCGGGGTAGCGATTCGAGAAACACGGGTCAAGGTGTGTCTCGAATCGGTTCGCGTGGCGGGGGTGCTTTCCCAGTGTGATTGGTCGCTGGACGGGTGTATGGTAGACGTTGTCGATACCGAGGATGATTCAATGAGTAAAGAGGTTTGACGATGACCGAAGCAAGAGATGTCATGGATGTCGATGTCCTGTTTGTTGGCGGCGGCATTGCCTCTTTGAGTAGTGCACTCCATCTGTCCAATCTCATCAAGGCCCACAATGCCAAGAACGAGGGCAACAAACTCGATGAACTGATGATCGCGGTTCTCGAGAAGGGATTTTCACCGGGAGCGCACGGGATCTCGGGCGCGGTGATGGATCCTGGCCCGCTCAAGGAGCTGGTCCCCGATTTCCTAGAAAAGGATGCGCCTCTCGAAGGGGAGGTCAAGAAGGAGTCGGTTTATCTCCTGACCAAGAATGGCAAGATAAAGTCGCCCATTACCCCTCCGCCCATGAACAACCATGGCAACTATGTGGTTTCCATGTCTAAGTTGAATCAGTGGATGGCCGGGCTTCTGGAGGAGAACGGCGTCGACATTTTCCCGGAGTTTGCCGGGGTCGAGGTGCTCTACGAGGACGGTAAGGTCATTGGAGTCAGGACAGGCGATAAGGGCCTTGACGCGAACGGTCAGAAGAAGTCTAACTACGAGCCTGGTGCAGATCTTCATGCGAGGGTCACGGTGTTTGGTGAAGGCTCGAGAGGCAGTCTTACCAAGGATCTGATCGCCCACTTCAAGCTCGACAAGGATAAGAACCCGGCGGGCTTCGAAGTTGGAGTGAAAGAAGTTTGGGAGTTGCCGGAGGCGCGACTCCAACCGGGAGAGGTTGTCCACTGTATGGGGTATCCACTCAAGAGCGACACCTTTGGTGGCGGCTTTATCTACGGTATGAAGGACAACATGGTCTCTGTCGGGCAGTTGACCAGTTTGGACTACTCCGATCCCTTCGTTGATCCGCACCGGGAGTTCCAAAAGTTCAAGCTTCATCCGATGGTGAGTGAGCTGCTGAAGGACGGCAAGATTGTCCAGTATGGGGCCAAGACTGCTCCGGTGGGTGGGTATTACTCCATACCGAAGCTGGTGTTCCCCGGGGGCATGATCATCGGCGATGGAGCCAATCTTTTCAACGGGCAGAGGATCAAGGGCATCGACTTGGCCATGAGGTCAGGTATGCTTGCTGCCGAAGCGATCTTCGAAGGCCTGGTAGCAAATGATCTGTCCGAGGAGCGGCTCTCGCGTTATGCGAAGGCTATGGCCGAGAGCAAAGAGATCAGGGGTCTCTATAAGGTGCGCAACTTCCACCAGGCCATGA
>CAZOJR010000152.1:0-5869 GCA_964580165.1 uncultured Gaiellales bacterium | reverse complement strand
GGACTTGGTGCTTCGCTTGACGGGACGCCGGATATGTCGCTCATGCCAGACTCCCTTCCACGTGGCGTTCAACCAGCCTAAGACCGAGGGCGTGTGTGACACATGTGGCGGCGAGCTTTATCAGCGGGATGATGACACCGAAGCTACCGTGCGGAATCGGTTGGAAGTCTATCGTAATCAGACCGAGCCCCTCATCGAGTACTATGACCGGTCTGGTGTGGTGGCAAGGATCGATGGAGCTCAGCCACCTGACGCAGTGTACGGTGATATCCGGGCTGCGCTCGGACCTGCGGGCGAGTGAGACCGAGTGGATCAGACCGAACTGGATTTAATGTGATTATAAGAAAGTCGTATGCGGAGATAGAGAAAATGGCCCGCGCGGGCAAGGTACTCCGGGGATGCTTGGATCTGCTTGGACACGCTATTGAGCCGGGGGTGACGACGAGGGATCTCGACCGTTTGGCGGAGGAATATATCCGATCCGAAGGGAGCATCCCCACTTTTAAGGGCTATAGGGGTTTCCCCGGATCTATTTGTGCGTCCCCCAACGATATGGTGGTTCACGGCATACCGGGCAAGACGCGTCTCAACGAGGGCGATATCCTGGGAGTCGATGTGGGTGTGACCTTGGAAGGCTATATCGCTGATGCCGCCAGCACGTTCCCTGTGGGTGATATATCCGAAGAAGCGCGTGAGTTGCTACGTGTGACCGAGGAATCGCTCATGCAAGGCATCGCTCAGTGTCGTGTCGGCAATCGGATTGGTGATATCTCACATGCCGTACAAATATATGCCGAAGCGCACGGATTCTCTGTGGTCCGAAGCATGGTAGGCCACGGTGTGGGCCGCGAAATGCACGAAGATCCTCAGGTGCCAAACTTCGGGCCTCCCGGCCAAGGACCGGAACTGCGAGAGGGTATGGTGCTGGCCATTGAGCCCATGATCAATATGGGGGGCTATGAGGTAGAAGTGGGCGACGATTCGTGGGCCATCTATACCAAGGATGGTAGCCTATCTGCTCATTTTGAGCACACGGTGGCCATCACCAAGGACGGGCCGCGCGTTCTTACTGCAACTGAAGCGGCGGAAGGTTAGCAGATGAGGCCTTGTGCTAAGATAAGCGGCCGGTGTTTGGGCGGGACGGCGAACCTTGGGTTGGTGACAAGTAGTGTCTCCTAAAGAAGAAGCCATAGAACTTGAAGGCGAGGTAATCGAAGCCTTGCCTAATACCATGTTTCGAGTCCGGCTCGATAATGAACTGGAGATATTGGCGCATATATCCGGAAAGATGCGTATGAACTATATACGGATACTACCCGGGGATCGGGTCAAGGTAGAGTTGTCGCCTTACGATCTTACTCGTGGGCGGATCACATATCGCTTCAAGTAGAGGAAGGGCTTCAGATGAAGGTAAGAGCGTCGGTGAGACCGATGTGCGAGAAGTGCAAGATAGTGCGGCGACGGGGCGTGGTCTTGGTTATCTGTCAGAACCCGCGCCACAAGCAGCGGCAAGGCTAGGCAGGAGTAGCATATGGCTCGTATTGCTGGTGTCACTCTCCCGAGAGATAAGAGAATAGAAATTGGTCTGACGTATGTGTTCGGCATAGGCCGTTCCACGTCCAACAAGATCCTCTCAGCCGTGAACATCGATCCGGAGACTCATGTTAAGGATCTCACCGAGGACGAAGAAATACGTCTGCGCAGCTACATCGAAGACAACGTCCTTGTCGAAGGTGATCTCCGGCGTGAGCGCAGTCAAAACATCAAGCGACTGATGGAGATTGGATGCTATCGGGGGATACGGCATCGGCGTGGCATGCCCGTCCGCGGCCAACGCACCAAGACCAATGCCCGGGTGCGTAAGGGGCATAAGCCGACCGTGGGTGTCAAGAAGAAGGTGCGGGTCTAGCCAGGACGGCTGCCTCGCAGGATTATCTAGGGACGGAGAGCAAGAGACATGCCGAAACCGAAACGCACTACCGCTGGCCCGCGTGGGCGCCGTCGCAAGGTGCGGAAGAGTATCGCGGTAGGCAACGCCTACATCAAGACGTCGTTCAACAACACACTCGTCACCCTCAGCGACAAAGAGGGCAACGTGATCGCATGGGCGAGTGCAGGCTCGTCGGGCTTCAAAGGATCGCGAAAATCCACTCCCTTCGCTGCCCAAGTGACCGCCGAGCGGGCCGCGCGGGCCGCGATGGAACACGGCCTGCAAAAGGTAGATTGTTTCGTGAAAGGTCCTGGCAGCGGCCGGGAGACCGCTATCCGTTCGTTGCAGGCCACCGGACTCGATGTGACGAGTGTCAAGGACGTGACTCCGATTCCTCACAACGGCTGCCGTCCCAAGAAGCGGCGCAGGGTATAGGGGGCGGCGGGCATGGCTAGAGACAGAACTCCACAGTGCAAGCAGTGCCGGCGCGAGGGTGAGAAACTTCTTCTCAAGGGTGAGCGCTGCCTTACCGACAAGTGCGGGCTCGACCGGCGGGCTTATCCGCCGGGAGAACATGGACGTGGTCGCAGGCGCAAACAGTCGGAGTACCTTACGCAGTTGCGTGAGAAGCAGAAGGCTCGCCGGTACTACGGGGTGCTCGAGGGGCAGTTCCGCAACTACTATAAGGCGGCGGCACGGCAACCCGGCGTGACCGGCGAGAACTTGCTGAAGTTACTTGAGGTCCGTCTTGATAACGTAGTGTACCGGCTGGGCTTTGGTGCTTCCCGGCGGCAGGCCCGGCAGTTGGTTCGGCACGGGCATTTCACCGTCAACGGGCGGAGGGTGAATATCCCCTCATACCGGGTCAAGACAGACGATGTGATCGCTGCCATCTTGGACAGTGAAGGATTGAAGGCTGTCATCGAGGACTCCACGGACCTCACGGCCTCTGTTCCGGCTTGGCTGCAGGCCGATCATGACAATATGGTGGGCAAAGTCCTCCGACTGCCTGAGCGGACCGATATCGACATCCCCGTCCAGGAGTCGCTCATTGTCGAGTTGTACTCCAAGTAGTCTGATAGGAGGGCCGATTGTTAGATTTCGCCACCCCGCATAGTGCTTATGAGCCAGCCGGTAAAAACCGGGGCCGCTTCACTGTGGAACCTCTGCCCCGGGGCTTCGGATACACGTTCGGCAACTCGCTCCGGCGGGTGTTGCTCTCTTCTTTGGAGGGAGCGGCGGTCTCGGCTGTCAAGGTTTCTGGGGTCGAGCATGAGTTCTCCACGGTTCCGCACGTCAAAGAAGACGTGACCGACATCATCCTCAATCTTAAGAAGATCGTTTTTATTCTTTATGGGGAGTCGGACGAACACGAGGTCACGTTGGTGAAGGATGGCGCTGGACAGGTCACTGCGGGTGATATCGAACTCCCGGCTACCGTTGAGGTAATAGACCCCGATGCGTACATCGGCACTCTGGAAGGCAGTGGCCGTCTGGAGATGCGTATGACGATTCGTCGGGGTAGAGGCTATGTCTCTGCCGACGAGAACAAGCGTCCGGGGACTCCTCTTGGGGTGATACCTATCGATTCCATCTTCTCGCCCGTTACTCGTGTGGCCTATGCCGTTGAACCCGCCAGGGTTGGACAGCGTACAGACTACGACAAGCTGACGCTCGAGGTGGAGACCAACGGAGCTATCGATCCGGAAACGGCTGTGGTCAAAGCGGCCACCATGTTGCGAGATGATTTGACGGCGATTTTCTTGGCTGATGTCGGCGTCGAGTGGGCCGATGATGAAGGAGAATTCGAGCGGTCCGAGCCTGAGGACGATATGCTGATCGATGATCTCGAGCTGGGAGTACGTTCTCTCAACTGTCTTAAGCGCGAGGGCATCGAGACAGTGGGCGATCTTATCGCCAGGTCGGAACAAGAGCTGATGTGTATCCCAAATTTCGGTCGCAAGAGTCTGGACGAGGTGCAGGAGCGCCTCGAGAAGAACAACTTGAAGCTTAGAGGAGAGTAGTGTGAGGCATCAGAGAAAAGGAAGAAGGTTTGGCATGCAGCCGGACCACCGCCGGCAGATGCTGGCGAACCTTGCCTGCTCTGTGCTTGAGCATGAGCGCATCAGGACTACCGAGGCCCGGGCGAAAGAGGTCAGGCCCTTGGTCGAGAAGATGATCACCATGGGGAAGGCCGGAGATCTTAATTCACGGCGCACGGCCATCAGTCAATTGCACAACAAGCAAATCTCGTACAAATTGTTCAACGAGATTGCCCCCAGATACACCGACCGCCAAGGTGGATACACGCGTATCACTCATCTGGGTCCTCGCTTGGGCGATGCTGCCGAGATGGTCTATCTGGAGTTGGTCTAGCGCGCAGGTAGGTGTAGCCGTAACAGCCAGAGTCGCAATCGAACCGGTGCCGGGTCCCTATGGGTTCCGGCATCTGTTTTGTCGGGGGGGCAAGCGAGGGTTGTGGCTCTCGTGTGGGATCAACACCGACGGAGGCTCGCGTGGAGCGCAATTGCCGGATGGAGTTGCAGTATGAGGGAACCGGTCTTCACGGTTGGGCCAAACAGGGCAGTCTGCCTACTGTGGAGGGTAGTTTAGAGCTGGCCTTTCGCACGGCGTGTGGTCGTGTACCTAAACTACGGGTAGCCGGACGTACGGACGCAGGAGTGCACGCTCTACGACAGGTTGTGAGTCTGAGCATTCCGGCCGGCACTGATCTTGGGCGGCTGCGTACTTCGTTGAATGCGTTGACGCCTCCAGGCGTTGTTGTGACACGCATAGTGCGGGCGCCGGCCGGATTCGACGCGCGGAGGGATGCGACCAGCCGTATCTATCGCTACTTTTTGTCGACGCTTCCGGTGATTCCGCCATTCTGGCGCCGGTATTGTTGGCATGTGTCCGGGCCGCTTAATCTGGACGCGATGTGTGCTGCCGCCGGGGCCGTTGTCGGCCGGCATGATTTTAGGGCGTTCACACCCACGGAAACCGGCCATGTCTTTTTCAATCGGGTAGTGCTGCGCTGCTCATGGAAGCATGTGAGGGGGGCGTGGGTTCCGGTGGCCGGAAGGGTTTGTGCAGGGGGACAAGTTAGAGAATATGCTGCGGGGATGTTCTGCCTGGAGATCGAAGCCGAGTCATTTCTTCGTCATATGGTGCGAACGCTAGTCGGCACCATGCTGGAGGTGGGACAAGGCAGACGTTCCCTGGATGACTTTGAGCGGCTGCTTCAAGAAGAACGGCGAGAGGAGGCGGGCCGGACTGGCCCGGCCCAGGGATTGTTTTTGTGGGATGTGAAGTACGGCCGCGCGAAGCAATTGAAGGATCCGCGTGATCCGCGTCGCGGGCAGTTGGACATTTAGGACTGGTGATTCCACCTCTCAACCTGAATTAGGCAGGAGTTGGGTGCTTGACCTGGGGAGGTTGGGGTGATGAAGCGCTTTGATGTGAGCATATTGACGCATCCCGCGGTATCGGCCGAGTGACCCGGTGTGCCCAGCGGCAGGTAGTCGCTACAGGATTCGTAGGAGTGCACGATCCCGGGTGGCACTCTCTCTGTCACTTGGGCCGCCAAAATTACCTCTGCCCGGTCGTTGTAGGCCCGGATAAGATCGCCGTCGGCGATGCCGCGTTTAGCCGCATCTTCGGAATTCATGCGCATGATCCAATAGTAGTGCCCGTCGACCGGCACCCGATGGTCTTTGATCTCGTTGCTCCAGCAGTCTTTGGCGTCTCCTACCGTATGGAACGTGAAGCGTGGGTGGGGCGAGACCATAGCCAGGGGGTACTTGTCGAATAACTCGGTAGTGTGATGGCCCTCCCAGCTCTCCAAATACTGAGGACCCATGACCGGGCGCTCGGGATCCGCGCCGTCGGTGTCGTAGAAGCGCTTCAGACTGTTGCAGACGAACTCGATCTTGCCACTCT
>CAZOJR010000151.1:4651-5896 GCA_964580165.1 uncultured Gaiellales bacterium | reverse complement strand
ATGTCGTATTTGCTGTAGGCCCACGCGTTGTCCTGATAACCCGTTATACCGCTAGGAACGATGCCCGTAGCGGGTTCCCGTACGCCTTCGTAAACAGAGTCGGCGATAGCCTGACGGTTAATGGCAAGTGACAGAGCCTGCCGCAAAGCTACGTTGCTCAGAATCTCGTCCTTGTTATTCATGAAGATGAAGTAGATCGCGGTCTCTGGACCCGTAAGCGTCTGCTTGCCCGAAGCGATCTCCAAGCCATCGTCGCTGACACCGTACTGAGCCTTCACCGCTTCAACCTGTCCCGACGGGATGCTGGTGAAGTCCAAGTTGCCGGCCTGAAACTCCAGCCAAGCCGTATCCTCGTCTTTGAAGATCAGGAAGTTCACACCGTCCGCATACGGCTCGTCGCCGTAATAGTCCTCAAACTTCACAACTTTGATGTACTGATCGTGGGCCCATGGCTCGGCCATCATGAAGGGACCGTTACCGATAGGTTTGTCGGAGAAGGCAGCCGGATCGGCCTCAACTGCGGCCTTCGGGACCGGGCCCAGTGCCGGGTGGCCGACCACGAACTCAAAATCACCAAATGAGTATGACAGAGTGACCTCGAGGGTCTTCTCGTCAACAGCTTTCACACCCTCGAGCTCGGTAGCAGTACCCTCCTGCATGGTGTCATAGCCTTTGATTGCTGCTAAGTGATAGGAGATCTCCGACTTGTTGGCAGGGTTGCAGATGCGCTCCCACGCGTACTTGAAATCCGCAGCCGTGACATCGGTTCCGTCGTGGAACTTGGCATCTTTTAGCTTGAAGGTCCACACAGTGGCGTCCTCGTTGGCCGACCACGACTCGGTGGCCGCCGGCAGAAGATCGCCGGTTTTGTAGTCAAACGCAACCAGGCTATCGAAGAGCTGGTTACCGACCTGTATGCCTTCAGACTCCTGCAGGTTGACAGGGTCAATAAAGGCCGGCTCAGCAATGTATACGTTAAACGTGCCCCCCTCGATGGGTTCGTCACCCCCAGCGAGAGTTGTATCAGGGGTCTCATCATCACCGCCGCATGCCGAGACCACGACAAGCACCGCGATCAGCATCAACACCAGTACGAGCCCATTTAATGATGACCGCTTGTGAAGTTTCAAGGCTGTCCTCCCTCGCTCATTGACAACCCCCGCCAATATCCTATGTTATGACTGTGTCAGTCATAACCTTCGACGTCTCCGTTCGGCTTCCTCGCCCCCCTGCGAACCTCGACCG
>CAZOJR010000151.1:0-4617 GCA_964580165.1 uncultured Gaiellales bacterium | reverse complement strand
AAGAGCGATGGAGACAATGAAAAAAGCGACGGCGCATGCCACCGTCAAACGGTCCAGGTTCTTCTGCACCACCCCAGTGCCACCGAAAGCACCTGATCCCCCGAAGGTCGTGGAGAGTCCGGCGTCTTTTCCGGAATGAAGAAAGATGAGCACCAGCAGCCCAATACCAAGAATGGCGTCAAGTGCAACCAGAAAGTACGTCACAGCAACTTACCTCTCTGCCAGCCACCCTTATCAGTGGCGCCGGCTGGTCGTCCATTATGCAGCCTGATTATGCCGTCTACCTCCCGTAAATTACCACCGAACCAGCTGGTCGTATACGCATTCATATTATTCATGTTCCGCACAGTGTCCGCCCCGTCATCTCTGGTGGTGCCTCTAAACCCAGAAAAGACAGCAGGGTAGGAGCGACATCGGACAGGCCGCCACCCTCGCGGAGAACCTTATTCTGCTCAAGCACCACCAGCGGAACCTTGCATGTGCTGTGCGCCGTATTGCTGGAGCCGTCAGGATTGTACATATGCTCGGCATTTCCGTGATCTGCGGTGACTATGATCTTCGCTCCCAAGCCGGTCAGCACCCCAAGAACTTCGCCGAGACACCGGTCGACATGCTCGACAGCTTCGATGGTGGCACGAAGGTTGCCGGTATGACCGACCATATCCGGGTTGGCGAAGTTGAGCACAGTGAAATCCACGGGTTCTGAAGTCATGATTTCCCGGAAACAATGCGCCACTTCGTACGCGCTCATGGCCGGCTTCTGATCATATGTACTCACATCCTTGGGCGAGGGAATGAGCCTGCGTATCTCTCCGGGAAACGGCTCTTCACGCCCACCATTGAAAAAGAATGTCACGTGCGCATATTTCTCGGTTTCAGCGATATGCAACTGCGTCAGACCGGCGGCACTGATCACCTCCGCCAGAATATTCCGGGGCTCCTCCTTGGGGAAAGCTACGGCCAGCTGTAAGTTGGGGTCATACTCGGTCATGCCGGCGAAGTCGATTACCGGTGGTACTCCCTCTCGATCAAAGCCGGTGAACTCAACCCTAGTGAGGGCCGCCGCGAGTTCACGTACCCGGTCGGGCCGGAAGTTGAAGAAGAAGACTCCATCTCCATCGCGCACTCGGGATTCAGGTTTGGAGCAGACGATAGTAGGGAGAACAAACTCGTCGGTCTTGCCGTGTGCATACGATTGCCGTACCGCCGTCCCAGCGTCTCCGGCCTGCACTCCCCGGTTGTGAACGAGAGCGTCGTACGCGAGCCTCACTCGCCCCCAGCGACGGTCACGGTCCATCGCGTAGTAGCGTCCAGCCACCGTTGCGATCTCTCCCAGTCCTTCGTTTCGGAGAAATTCCTCGAGTTTCTCTACGTATCCTTCTCCCGCTGTGGGCGAGGTATCGCGCCCATCAGTGAACGCATGCACGTACAAACGCTTCACACCCCTCTGCCGTGCCATCGTCACTAGTGCCTTCACATGCCCAAGCGTGGAATGTACGCCTGCGTCAGAGAGCAGGCCCATCAGGTGCAGCGATGTGCCCCGCGCTACTACCCCGTCCATAAGAGCGGACAACGTGGCGTTTTGAAAGAAAGTCTCATCGGCGATGGCTCGATTGATTCGCGACAGATCTTGGTAGATGATCCGTCCCGATCCCAATGTAAGATGTCCAACCTCGGAGTTACCCATTACACCCGAAGGCAGCCCGACCGCTTCGCCGCTGGCCTCCAGCAGGCAATGAGGATAGTCCGCCCACAGTGCGTCCCAAACCGGGGTGGCCGCCAGCGAGATAGCGTTGCCCGGTCCCGCCGGAGCGTAGCCCCACCCGTCGAGAATCACGAGTGCCGCGCGCCGGCGGCCCGTGCTGTCATCCACACTCATGGCCGTTATGCGCTCTCGAACCGCACGATCCGGATGAACGATTCCAGTCGCAGACTCGCGCCACCCACCAGCACGCCATCGATGCCCGGTTGATTCATGAGCTCATCGATACTATCTACCCCTACGCTTCCTCCGTAGAGGATCCGAGTCCTTTGCGCGGCTGCGGCACCTAGGGTCTTATCCACCTGCTTCCGGACAAAGGCGATGGCCTCTCGAGCCATCTCGGGAGTCGCCGTCTTGCCTGTGCCTATGGCCCATACCGGCTCGTACGCGATGACCAGAGAACCACCGTCTTCCGCTCGAACAGACGCAAGACCGGCCGGCACTTGCCGGCCGAGTACCTCCTCGGTCAAGCCTGCATCGCGTTCATCTTCCGTCTCACCCACACACATAATCGGCATCAGTGCCTGTTCCAAGGCGGCCGAGACCTTCTTCGCCACCCATTCATCTGTCTCACCGAAATAACGGCGCCGCTCGGAATGGCCGATTATGGCACCCGCCACTCCCATGGCAGACAGCATCGCAGCGGATACCTCGCCGGTGTAGGCGCCCTCCCGCTCCCAAAAGACATCCTGAGCGGCAACAGCAATACACGAACCCTCCGCCGCCCGAGTTGCCTCGCACAGACCAGTGAACGGCGGAGCCACCATCACTTGCCGATCGCTCACGTCACCGAGACTTTCAGCCAGATCAGCCACGAACCGAGCGCCTTCAGCACTTGTTTTGAACATCTTCCAGTTGCCCACGACTAGTGGCAGGCGATCTCTTCTATTACCGGCCATTAGGCCTGCTCCCTATCTTGCAGTGTGATCACCCCAGGGAGATCCACCCCCTCGATGTACTCGAGAGAGGCTCCTCCTCCCATGGAAATGTGATCCATTTTGTCTGCCAATCCAAACATATTGACGGCCGCCACAGAATCGCCGCCGCCGATCACCGTAACTCCCTCACACGCGGCCATTGCTTCGGCAACGGCTCGAGTGCCGGCCGCGAACGGAGCCATCTCGAACACGCCCATTGGTCCGTTCCAGAAAACCTCTCCCGCGTTGGAGATCGTCTTCGCGTACCGTTCGATCGTCGCCGGCCCTATATCCATTCCCATCCAACCATCAGGAATTGAATCCACTCCGACCACCCAGGTAGCCGCGTCTTCCGCGAAACCATCAGCTACCACGAGGTCGCTCGGCAGTATGAGTTTGCAGTTGGATTCACCGGCCTTAAGCAGAGTCTGGGCGGCTACATCCACCCCTTCTTCCTCCACCTTAGAGGTCCCTACCGCCAGTCCCTTGGCCTTGAGAAAGGCGAAGTTCATTGCTCCGCCGATGAGTATCTCGTCGGCCAGATCAAGAAAACGATCCAGCACTTTGATTTTGTCGGTCACTTTGGCCCCGCCCAGAACGACGACGAAAGGCCTTTTCGGCTCTGACAGCAGACTGTGAAGAGCAGCAAGCTCTTTCTCCATCTGGAAGCCGGCGACGGCAGGCAGCACCCGAGCAAGCCCAGCGGTGGTCGCGTGTGCCCTATGGGCGGCGCTGAAGGCATCGTTGACGTACACATCGCCCAGTCTCGCCAGTTCCTGAACCAGGCTTGGATCGTTCTTCTTCTCACGAGGATCGAAACGTGAGTTCTCCAGCAGCAGCACATCTCCAGGAGCCATGGCAGCCACAGCCGCCTCCACTCCCGGCCCAGACAATTCGCCAACCTTGCGCACCGGCACTCCCAGCAACTGACCCAGCCGCATTGCCACCGGATCTAGAGTGAGCGCCGGATCGGGAGCATCTTTAGGCCGCCCCAGATGCGACATCAATATAACGCGGCAATCCCGCTCCAATAGGTACCGAATGGTCGGCAATGAAGCGCGGATGCGCGTATCGTCGGCAACCCTGCCATCCTTGAGCGGTACGTTGAAATCAACCCGGACAAGCACTCGCCTGCCAGCCACATCGATATCTTTGAGCGTCTTCTTTGCCATGCCGTCCCTTTCTCCCTCAACGGAGTACTAAAGCAGACGGCCGCACAGGTCAACCATGCGATTACTGAAGCCCCACTCGTTGTCGTACCACATCATCACCTTGGCCTGATTTCCCATAACCATAGTGAGGGCGGAGTCGAACACAGAAGAATGTGGATCTCCCACAATATCCGACGAGACCAGCGGCTCTTCGGTATAGCGGAGAATGCCGGCCAGCGAACCGGCGGCGGCGGCTTTGACCGCCTCATTGATCTGCTCCACGGTCACCTCGCTCATGAGGGTGGCCACCAGATCCACCACTGACCCATCCGGCACGGGAACACGGAGAGCGAAGCCATCGAGCTTACCCTTCAGCTCGGGGAGAACCAGACCAATCGCCTTGGCCGCCCCAGTGGAGGTGGGGATGATGGAAAGCGAAGCAGCACGTGCGCGCCTCAGATCTTTATGAGGCAAATCGAGGATTCGCTGGTCGTTGGTGTAGGCGTGTACGGTGGTCATAAAACCCCGTTCGATGCCAAATGAATCGGAGAGCACTTTCGCCACCGGTGCCAGGCAGTTGGTGGTACAGGAAGCATTGGAGATAATGTGGTGTCGAGCCGGATCGTAGTCGGCATCGTTGACTCCCATCACAACGGTGATATCCGGATCCTTGGCCGGAGCGCTGATCACGACCTTCCGCGCCCCTTGATCCAGATGCAGAGAGGCCTTAGCCCGCTCGGTATAGCGCCCCGTGCATTCAACCACCACATCCGTCTCTAACTCCCGC
>CAZOJR010000150.1:2388-5899 GCA_964580165.1 uncultured Gaiellales bacterium | reverse complement strand
AGAAACCGTAGGTTCCATCCAACTGGTAACGGCGGGTTCGTAAGAGGCGAAACGACGATGAACACCTGCATATTGCTCACCAGCGGGCGGAGTGACAGAAAGGAGCGGGAATGAAGACCAGGAGTCAAACAAGATCCAGCAGAGGGAGGGGAGGGTTACTAGCGATTGCTGCGCTGGCGGTGCTGCTGATTCTTACCATGACGGCTCCCGCCTTCGCCGCGGACAGATGGAGCGATATCTCCGACAGCCAGTGGCTGGCAACCTATCAAATAACCGCCGAGCAGGCGGGCGCGGTTGCCGAGGGCTATGACGACGGTACATTCCGTCCCGGTCTGGCGGTGACCCGAGCCCAAAGCGCCAAGATGATCGTCGACGGTTTTGACATTGCGACCGCTACTCCGGCGACGCCATCTTTTGTGGACGTCCCGGCAAGTCATTACTACTATCCCTGGATCGAAGGGGGAACCGCGGCTCAGGTTATCAACGGCTTTGAGGACGATACGTATCGTCCTTCAACCCTGATCTCCCGCCAGCAGTTCAATTCGATACTGGGTGCGAAACTGGCACAAGAAGAGATCACATATCGTGGTGACATCCTCGGCTCCACTGGGGAATTCGCCACACTTACCGCCTGGTTTGCCGCCGAGGGGGAAGCGGTCCTGAGTACCTTCCAGGATGCCGCAAGCGTGCTCGCGGTTCATCGCCCTGCAACTGCGTACCTCATCATGAGAGGCGTCGTGCTCGGTCGGCCTGCCGGCCAAACGTCATACTTGGATCCGGCGGCATCGCTGACGCGGGCTCAGGCCGTAGCCATGATTGTACGGGCGAAGGCCAAGGTCGCGGGCGAGGAGTTCACGCCCCGACCCGTGATCACATCTCTCAGTCCCTCGCAAGGCCCGGTAGCGGGTGGTACTACAGTGGTGATCACCGGCAACTACTTCACCGAGGTGACTGCTGTCACTTTCGGCGGTACTGCGGCCGTAGACTACACGGTCAATTCGGCCACTCGGATCACCGCGATTGCCCCGGCTCACACGGCCGGCGCGGTACAGGTACAGGTAACGGCGGCCGGTGGTTTCACCGCCAATACCGTTGCCGATGACTATACCTATGTATCTGCGTCCACCGCTCCCACGGTGACCATCAACCAAGCGAGCGGTCAGGCCGATCCGGCCAAGACCGGTCCTATCAACTTCACCGTGGTATTTAGCGAAGATGTCACCGGATTTGCCACCGGGGATGTGACCCTCTCCGGCAGCGCCGGAGCGACCACCGCTACGGTGACCGGATCAGGTGCCACCTATAACGTGGCTGTCAGCGGCATGACTCAGAGCGGTACGGTGCTGGCAAGCATCGCAGCCGGTGTGGCCCAGGACACTGACACCAATCCCAACTCAGCTTCCACTTCAACCGATAACACCGTCACCTACGACATCACCGTTCCCACGGTCACTATCAACCAGGCGACCGGTCAAGCTGATCCCACCAGCGATAGTCCCATCAACTTCACCGTGGTCTTCAGCGAAGCGGTTACCGGCTTTACCAACGCAGACGTGACTATCTCCGGCACCTCCGGGGGAACCAAGACCGTTAATGTCACTCCGGTAAGTAGCACTACCTACACCGTGAGCGTTAGCGGTATGACCACCACCGGCACGGTTATAGCTACCGTCCCGGCCGGAGCGGCGCAGGATGCTGCCACCAACGCAAGTGCGGCTTCCACTTCAACCGATAACACGGTGACCTACAACACCACCACCGCTCCCACGGTGACCATCAACCAAACGAGCGGTCAGGCCGATCCGGCCAAGACCGGTCCTATCAACTTCACCGTGGTATTTAGCGAAGATGTCACCGGATTTGCCACCGGGGATGTGACCCTCTCCGGCAGCGCCGGAGCGACCACCGCTACGGTGACCGGATCAGGTGCCACCTATAACGTGGCTGTCAGCGGCATGACTCAGAGCGGTACGGTGCTGGCAAGCATCGCAGCCGGTGTGGCCCAGGACACTGACACCAATCCCAACTCAGCTTCCACTTCAACCGATAACACCGTCACCTACGACATCACCGTTCCCACGGTCACTATCAACCAGGCGACCGGTCAAGCTGATCCCACCAGCGATAGTCCCATCAACTTCACCGTGGTCTTCAGCGAAGCGGTTACCGGCTTTACCAACGCAGACGTGACTATCTCCGGCACCTCCGGGGGAACCAAGACCGTTAATGTCACTCCGGTAAGTAGCACTACCTACACCGTGAGCGTTAGCGGTATGACCACCACCGGCACGGTTATAGCTACCGTCCCGGCCGGAGCGGCGCAGGATGCTGCCACCAACGCAAGTGCGGCTTCCACTTCAACCGATAACACGGTGACCTACAACCTTCCACAGACGCTCTCTGGCTACGTGGGGAGCACGGTCGACGGACTACTGACCGGCGCGACCGTGTACATCTACACCGTTGCAGGCAGTGATTCCACGTTGCTGGGCCAGGCCACGACCTCTGCGGGCTATTTCTCGTTCGATATGACCGGAGTACCGCTTGGCACGGTTATCCTGGTTCAGGCCACGGCTACGAATCATTTGAGCGTGGGGATTCAAGGCGTGTTCGACGAGCAAGACGAGCAAGTTGATTTCGCGGTCTTCACCACGCCCTCGGCTCAGGATAGACGGCTTCCGTTCGGCAGCGGGACACCGCAGCCGCCCTTCAATGGGTTATGGCCGGAATGATCTAGAAGCGATTAACTAGTAGGCGGGGAGCGGGGAGCGTCCAAAGGACGCTCCCCGCTCAGTATTTACCCTCTTGTCAGCCGTCCATCCCCGTCAATGGGGATGGCGGGACCCAGGTAGCGGGGCCCGGGGTGAGTTATGTGGAGCTGTACGAAGGCCTTCACTCGGGCAAGCCAGTCGCGCACTGCGAAGCGGATCTCGTTGGTATAGGGCTGGATGTCGGCCACGACGCCGGTGGCCTCCAGTCCCAGCGTGCGGGCGGTATAGACCGCCCGGGCCAGATGAAAATCCTGCGTCACTATCAACGCGGCGGTCACCTTGAACACATCTCGTGCCCGATACATGGTCTCGTAGGTGCTGAAGCCGGCATGGTCGGTGAAGACGTCTTCCTCGGGAACACCTCGCTCGAGTACGTACGCGAGCATGGCATTGACCTCATCGTATTCCTTCTGGCCGTGGTCACCGGAGAGGAGAAGCTTGTCCACCCTACCCAACTTGTAGAGAGCAATTCCGGTATCGAGCCGGTCGGTCAGCATGGGTGTGGGTGTGCCGCTTTCATAGACCTTGGCCCCGAGCACAATAGCGCACTGCGCGTGAGGCGCTTCCTCGGGATCACTCACGATGTGGTCGTTGGTGGACTTGGTGATGATCAGGTTGGGGATCAATACCGCGAGACCCGCTAGTATCACGAGAACACCACCGGTAACAAACGACCAGAAGACGATTTGCCGCGTCCGTGTTCGCTTCTTCATGGATTGCAGGGTATCACGGGAAGGGTC
>CAZOJR010000150.1:0-2378 GCA_964580165.1 uncultured Gaiellales bacterium | reverse complement strand
CTATCTAGGCTTCGGTGTTCGCGGGGTGGTGCCGTCACCGCGCAGGGCTGTACTCGTGGGCGTGCAGGGCTGTACTTGTGTCACCGCGCAGGCTGACACTTGGGCGCACAGGGTGATGCTCGGCTCGCCGCTATTCAGGTTGGCGGCTTTGCAGTCCTCGCCCGCGATGCCCTTGCCCGCGATGCTTCCGTCTGCGTTGTCTCCGGCCAGAGCGTTGCTTCCTTGAGGCGGGTTTGGTTGCGCGACGGTGCATACTTGGAATAAAATAACTGGCCTGCCGGGGGGCTTGAGCGCATGCCGGTGGGTCCTCATCGCATTACGCAGCTACGACTGGAGGTACACGGCATGGGTATGACCATGACGGAGAAGATCCTCGCCCGGGCCGCAGGTAAGGAGTCGGTCGCTCCAGGCGACCTCATCATGGCGAAACTCGACCTGTGTCTCGGCAACGACGTCACCTCTGGGGTGGCAATCGACGAGTTCGAGAAGGCCGGGTTCGACCATGTTTCCGACCCGGAAAAAATCGTGCTTATTCCCGACCATTTCACTCCCAATAAGGACATCAAGTCCGCCGGATTGGTCAAGCAGATGCGCGAGTTTGCGAAGAAGCATGGGTTGGTGCACTGGTACGACGTGGGCCGCGTGGGTGTGGAGCATGCCTTCCTGCCCGAACAGGGGCTGGTGGGGCCGGGCGATGTGGTTCTTGGCGCCGATTCCCATACCTGTACCTACGGGGCCTTGGGTGCTTTCGCGACCGGAGTTGGTTCCACCGATCTGGCGGGAGCCATGGCTACCGGGGAGGCGTGGTTTAGGGTGCCTGAGACTCACCGGTTCGATTTCGAAGGAGCACTGGGCGACTACGTAACGGGCAAGGACATCGTTCTCTTCACCATCGGCCAGATTGGGGTGGATGGGGCTTTATACAAGGCGATGGAGTTCACCGGATCGGCAATTCGGAGTCTCTCGATGGATTCGCGCTTCACCATCTGCAACATGGCCATCGAGGCGGGGGGCAAGAACGGCATCATTGCTCCCGACGACACCACCAAGGCCTACGTGGAAGGTAGATCCCGCCGCGAACCCCGCTACTACACCTCAGACCCCGACGCCTGGTACGAGACGACCTATTCGTGGAAGGCGGAAGATGTGCCGTTGATGGTGGCCAAGCCACACCTGCCGTCGAATACTCAGCCCGCGGAGGAGCTTTCCGGCATCGAGATTGACCAGGTGGTTATTGGGAGCTGCACCAACGGCCGTATCGAAGACCTGCGCCAGGCTGCCGATATCCTGCGAGGCCGCAAGGTAAGTAAGAATGTTCGTTGCATAGTCATCCCGGCTACCCAGGCCATATGGAAGCAGGCTATGGATGAGGGCTTGTTCGATGTCTTCATCGAGGCCGAGGCGGCGATATCGACACCCACCTGCGGACCCTGTTTGGGCGGGCATATGGGTGTGCTGGCCGAAGGAGAGCGGGCGATTTCGACTACCAACCGGAACTTCGTGGGCCGGATGGGCCACCCGGGTTCCGAGGTCTATCTTGCCGGTCCGTATGTGGCGGCAGCTAGCGCTGTGGCGGGACATATCGCCACTCCTGACCAGGTTGGCGGAAGGGGGCGGGCATGACGGCTCTACACGGACGGGCCTGGACTTTCGGCCGCGACATCGACACCGACCTTATCATCCCGGCCCGCTACCTCAATATGAAGACAGCCGAGGAACTGGCCCAGCATGTAATGGAAGACGCCGATCCCAACTTTGCCGGCAAGGTAAGGCCGGGAGATATCATTGTTGCCAAGGAGAACTTCGGATGTGGCTCTTCTCGTGAACATGCTCCCATCGCCATCAAAGGCGCGGGGGTATCAGTGGTTATTGCCAAGAGCTTCGCCCGGATTTTCTACCGCAACGCCTTCAACACAGGTCTCCCGATCCTCATTGCCCCGGAGGCAGTGGATGGCATCACGGAGGGAGACGAGCTTACGGTTGATCTTGCCACCGGAAAGATCGTCGATCTCTCCAACGGAGCGACCTATCAGGCCCAACCGCTCCCACCGTTTATGCAGGAACTGGTAGCGGCGGGCGGATTATTGCCATATCTGAAGACCCGGGCCGCGGCCGGCTGATGCGTCGTACCGCCGCACCGCCGGTGGGCGCCGGCCGGCCCTAGTGTTCTCGAGTGAAAGGAAGAGCATGAATTACAAGATCGCGGTTATGCCCGGCGATGGCACCGGTCCGGAGGTTGTCGCCGAGGGTTTGAAGGTTCTCGAGGCCGCGGCGGCCCAGGCGGGTTTCACCTACGATCTCACTCACTACGATTTTGGTGGTGAGCGATACATGCGCACGGGGGAGACTCTGCCCGACTCGGCCATCGAGGAGTTCAA
>CAZOJR010000149.1:4213-5912 GCA_964580165.1 uncultured Gaiellales bacterium | reverse complement strand
CGTGCTCTTGCCCGCCCCATTGGCACCCACTATGGTGACGATCTCACCCTCGCCCACCGTCAGATCGATCCCGTGCAGGATCTCGATTCTCCCGTAGCCAGCCCGGATGTCGCTCAGTTCAAGCACCTCTTCTTCGCCGTTCTACTCCACCAGTACCCAAGTGCCACCCTCAACCCTTACGATGATCATGTCGTCGGCGCTCAGTCCGTCATGATCAGTCTCAGAGTAGTTGTAGATTCCGTCAGGACCCGCGAAGTCTTTCGTGGCGTTGAGGGCGGCCTGAATGGCCCCCGGGTCGGTGCTCCCAGCCTGCTCGATAGCCGCCACCAGCAGAGTAATGGCCTCGAAAGCGTATCCGGCAAAGGTGTTGGGCGACTCGTTGTACGCGGCCTTGTACGCAGCGACAAAACCGTCGGTAACTTCCTTCTGCGCCGCATCGGTTATCGACTCGGGCACCAGAAGCCTCCCGGCAGGGAACACCACTCCTTCGGCCGCTTCACCCGCCAGTTCGATGAAAGTCTGGTTGGCGATCCCGTGGCTGCCCACGTAGGGGATATCCATGCCGACCTGCTTCATGTTCTTGGCCGCCAGGGCAGGTCCGGGGTTGGTTCCCCACACGATGAGCACTTCAGGGTTCTCGCCGCGGATTTTGGTCAATTGAGCGGTGAGATCAGCATCGTCGGTCTTGTACGACTCGGTGGCGACGATCTCCAGTCCGTAGCCGGGAGCGGTCTTCGCTATCTCGTCTGCACCCGAAGAGCCGAAGGCGTTCTCGTCGTGCAGAACGGCGATTTTGGTCGCCCCAAGCGACTCAGACACGTATGAGAGTGCGCGGGCCGCCGCCATGGCGTCCTTGTGCGGTGTTCTCCATATCCACTCCATCGGAGCCACGTCGGTAATATCGTTCGCCGCGGCCATTGCTATCTGCGGCAGTCCCTTCTCGGCCGTTATGGCCTTTACCGCCAGCGTGGGAGCAGAACCTGTGGCAGCAATAATCGCCACCGCCTTCTCTTGGTCGATCAGCCGGTTAGTGGCTATGACGGCTTCCTTGGAATCGCTCTTGTCATCCTCGACAACGAGTTCAAGTGGCCGACCCAGAACCCCTCCTTCGTTGTTGATCCGGGTCTCCATCATCTCCAGCACTTTGCGCTCCTGCTCTCCCAGAGCCGAATTCGGTCCGGTTGCCGAGACGATAGCTCCTATCACAACAGGATCACCCGTCGGGGCAGACCCTCCGGCGGTTGTCTCGTCCCCGCATCCCACGACTGCCGTCATCAGCAGCACAACAGCCAGAATCGCCACCGGCAGGATCGCCGCTCCCCGCCATACCACTCCGGAGCCCCTCTCTTGCTTTGCAGTGCCATGCCTCTTGCCCATCAAACCAACTCCTCTCCCAGATACGCTTTGATCACTTCCTCGTTGTCCTGGATCATAAGAGGCGGCCCTTCGGCAATCTTTCGCCCATAGTCCAGAACCACCACTTCATCCGATATGTCCATGACAAAGGCCATGTCGTGCTCGACCAGCAGCACGGTCACACCTTCATCCCTGATCCGCCTCACGGTTCCGCTCAACCGTTCGGTTTCGTCATCGTTAAGGCCGGCAGCCGGCTCATCCAGAAGGAGCAGACGGGGCTCAGAGGCCAGCGCCCGGGCAATCTCCATTAGATGCCGCTCACCCATAGGAAGGTTGTTGGCAG